>JAKSRL010000070.1 GCA_024403635.1 Lachnospiraceae bacterium
AACAATACCAATAATACATAAAATCTTACCCGGTTTTGCAAGGCGGAACTCTGACTTTCCGGAGAAAATCAAACCAACAATGGCCATTGCCAGATACAGGAAACCAATAATCTGACCAAATAACGGAATAATACTAATCCAAGAAAGAGCCGTTGAAACAATACCAAAAACAAAACTTAAAATTCCAAGTACTTTTCCTTTCACAGGAACAGGCGTTTCGGTTGCATTAAGAGGTGACGGATTTGCTGCTTCCGGAGTTCCCTGAGTATAACTATAAACCGGCTGATAGGAATTATTTGCAGAATCGGCCTTGGTAGTATATATCATGTTCTGGTTATTATTAATGTCTGCATTTTCATTTAATGGTTTTAAAGCTATTCCACATCCAGAGCAGAAATTCGCATCTGTATCATTTAAAGCTCCACAATTACTGCAATATCTCATTTTTACCTCCATAAATTAAAAAATGTTCTTTACTTTTTATTCAAAATCTACGATAATGATGTAGTCGCGCAGGTGTGGCGGAATGGCAGACGCACCAGACTCAAAATCTGGCGGGGGTGACCTCGTGTGGGTTCAAGTCCCACCACCTGCATGTTTTATTATCAAGGGGTTCCGGGTTTGCGGGGCCCTTTTTCATTTGCCTCAAAAAGACAGGCCAATGTAAATTGGACGTTTTTTGTCAAATACTATCTTCTTGTTTATATGAAATTATACTCCAGTTATTTATAAATTCAATTGATAATATTCTGAAAAATTTCTAAAAATCAACTATGTGTACAGATTTTTATTGAAAAAGAAGAGCCTATATTCCAGCCCAACTATGGCGATTCTTTGCATATACTTTCTCCTTAGCTACTATTCTTTTATAATTATAGCCCATCTACAGTCTATGTAAAGCTTACGACAAATGCTTTTTACCTTTCACCTGCCTTTCACTTTCCGGCGTTTTGCGATATTCTTTTTCTCGACTTCGGCGCATAAAATAGTAGAAAGAATGAGAAGAGGTAAAAATCCTGCATGCATCCATTTTTAGCACATCGATAAAAATATAAAAAAGATCAAAGAGTAAAATTATTAAAAAAATGACGTTAAGAATGGTTGAAAAATTAAAAACGCTCAGGAATAAAGATCATTCCTGAGCGAAAAAAACTTGATTTATCAATGATTATCATGATTTTTCCCTTTAACATCATCATTTTTTTATTCTGTTAAAGTTTGACAAAATTCTTTTATTCTATCCATGCCTTTATCAATTTCATTAACTGAAATCGCATAAGAAAGACGGAAATGATCTGGAAAGCCAAAATCATCACATGGAATAATTGCTACGTAATAATCCTCAATAAGGAATCTCGCAATATCTGCAGCACTGGTGATTTCCTGACCATTATATTTCTTTCCAATCAGTTCATTGATATCTACAAATACATAAAACGCACCTTTTGGTTCAATACAGGAAAGACCATCAATATCACATACTCTTTCATAAATGTATTTTCTTCTTTCATCAAACGCTGCATTCATAACACGGACACAGGTCTGATCCCCAGAAATCGCTGCCAAAGCTGCCATCTGTGCAATGGAGTTTGGATTTGATGTTTGGTGAGACTGAACACTGCCCATAATCTTAGCAATTTCCAAAGGCGCTCCCGTATAGCCGATTCGCCAACCAGTCATCGCATAGCTTTTTGCAAGACCATTTACGGTTATGGTTCTCTTATAAATCTCCTCATTTAAAGACGCAATGCTGATTGGTTCTTCTTTTCCATAGCAAAGGTTTTCATAAATCTCATCAGAAATTATATAAATATCATGTTCTACCGCAAAATCAGCAATCTGCTGGATTTCTTCTTTATCGTATAACATTCCTGTCGGGTTACATGGTGAGTTCAAAATGAAAGCCTTGGTTTTTTCTGTAAAAGCTGCTTCAAGTTCTTCTATCGTAATTTTATAAGAATTGCTCTTCTGTGTACGAACAATTACCGGAGTACCACCAGCTAATTTTACGATTTCCGGATAACTTAACCAATAAGGAGCCGGAATGATTACTTCATCTCCTTCATTAATAATTGCTGTAAAAACATTGGTTAAGGCATGTTTGCCACCATTGCTAATAACAATCTGTTCTGGACTATAATCAATATGATTAAAATTATGGAATTTCTTAGCAATGGCTTCTTTTAATTCTGTAATACCGGAAGCTGTTGTATATTTTGTGAATCCATCATCAATTGCCCTTTTAGCAGCAATACAAATATGTTCCGGCGTATCAAAATCTGGTTCACCTGCACCAAATCCTATAACGTCTTTTCCAAGATTTTTCATTTCTTTTGCTTTCGCTGTAATTTCAAGGGTTGAAGAAGGTTTAACGGCCAATGCTTTTTTCGATAATTCTAATGACATATAATATTCCTCGCATTCCTTAGGATTTTTAACGCACTAATTCGTTAAAAAATAATTAGAAACCATTATAACACAAAAAAAGTAAGGACGTAAACTTTTTTTCAAAAATTTACGTCCTTTTCTCTTTGTTAATGTTGAATTACTTAGCGTAATTCGTTACTCTGGATTCACGAATAATATTAACTTTGATTTGTCCCGGATACTCAAGTTCATCTTCTATTCGTTTAACGATATCTCTTCCCATAATAACCATCTGGGCATCGTCAATTTTTTCCGGAACAACCATAACTCTGACTTCTCTACCGGCCTGAATTGCAAAGGATTTATCAACACCTTTTTGCTCATTACAAATAGTTTCGAGTTGTTTCAATCTATTTGTATATGTATCTAACGTTTCTCTTCTTGCACCAGGTCTTGCTGCGCTAATCGCATCAGCAGCCTGTACAATACAAGCAATAAGGGATTCCGGTTCAACATCACCATGATGGGAAGCAACTGCATTTACGATAACTGCTGATTCTTTATATTTTTTACATAAATCAACACCAATCTGAATATGAGATCCCTCAATTTCATGATCAATTGCTTTACCAATATCATGCAGAAGACCTGCTCGTTTGGCCAGACGGACATCAACACCGATTTCATTAGCTAATAAACCTGAAATAATAGCTACTTCGATGGAATGCTTCAAAGCATTCTGTCCATAACTGGTTCTGTAACGCATTTTACCAAGAAGTCTGACTAATTCCGGATGAATTCCATGAACACCCACTTCAAGAACGGCTGCTTCACCATCTTCTTTAATCAATTTTTCAACTTCTTTTTGAGCTTTTGCTACAGTTTCTTCTATTCTTGCAGGATGGATTCGGCCATCAATAATCAGTTTTTCAAGAGCAATTCTTGCAACTTCTCTTCTGACCGGATCAAATCCGGATAAAATAACGGCTTCTGGCGTATCATCGATAATTAAATCAACACCTGTAATTGTCTCCAAGGCTCTGATATTTCTGCCTTCTCGACCAATAATACGGCCTTTCATTTCATCATTTGGCAACTGCACAACAGATATGGTAGATTCCGAAACATAATCTACAGCGCTTCTCTGAATAGCGGAAACGATATATTCTTTCGCTTTTTCTTCCGATTCTTCTTTCGCGCGAGCATCTGCCTCTTTTATCATCTTGGCAGCGTCAAGTTGAACTTCTTCCTCAAGACTCTTCAGTAAGATTTCCTTTGCCTGCTCGGAGGTGAGACCAGAGATTCTTTCCAGTTCCATAGTACGCTGTGCATTAACTTGTTTCAGTTCTTCTTTCTGCTTATCTAACTCAGCAGCTTTTTGATTCAAGGAATTCTGCAGTTTTTCAATCTGTTCACTCTTTTTATCTACAGATTCCTCTTTTTGAAGAACTCTTCTCTCGTATTTCTGTAATTCGTTTCTGCGCTCACGAGTTTCTTTTTCCAAATCATTCTTAACCCGAATGGATTCTTCCTTTACCTCTAACAGCGCTTCTCTCTTTTTGCTTTCTGCAGCCTTTAAAGCATCATCAATGATGGTTCTCGCTTTTTCTTCTGCGCTTCCAATTTTATTATCATAATTCTTTTGGGAATTATTCTTGGAAAGGAACCAGAAGACAACCGCTCCAATAGCAAAACAAACCACAGCAACGACTATAAAAAGCCATACTGGTAGCATACGAGGAGCACCTCCTTATTAAATTTTCATTGTAAAAATACAATCAGATGAATTGTAAACTTTTTCATTCGCGATGTCAATAAAACATACCTATTGATTATTCCTTATTCATTCTCTCCATATAGTAACTCCCTTTTGGAATATCCAGAATCGAAACTCTATGACCATTCGGAACCGCAACATAAATATCCAGACCATCATTATCAGAAAAAATACTATCTAAATTCGTTAATTTATAGACAAAAATATGCTCTTCCGGTTTCGATGGATCATTTGCGAACAACACAAAATCGCTTTTCTTTTTAATATCAATAATCATAAATTCTCCCTGGAAATCATAAGAACTAATAAAAGTATAGAAATAAAAAAGATTTTTCTTCTAAGAAAAATCATACTAAAAACTTATGAATAAACAAAAAAGTTTACATGAATAAACAATTAATTTTTACGTAATTAGATGGAGGTCTTTTTAATTGATATTTCAGATAAAACCGCTCCACCAATGATCAGAATCGCTCCGATGATACCCAAAATAGAAACTCCTTCCCGTAGAATGGTCATAGAGAAAATAACAGCAACAGCTGGGTCAATATAGCTTAAGATTCCACAGGTTTGAGCCGGAAGACCATCCAAAGAAGCAAAATAAAGCAGATACGCAACTCCTGTATGAATAACACAAACAATCAAAAGGAAGATGATGGATTTTCCTTCAAAAACAAATGAGGAAACATCTTCTGTAAGAAAAGTATAAGGAACCATAACGAATCCAGCCATTAACATTTGAACCATAGTGCGGTCAATGGCCGGAACAGCAGAAAGTTTTTTATTTATAATAATTACAAAGGCATAAAGAACAGCTGCTCCTAAAGCAAGGGCAATTCCTGCAAAAGATACTTGGTTTCTAGCGCCAGATTCTAACACACCAGACACAAAAACAGAGCCAACTAATATAATGATTACGCAAATAATCTTCTGTAATGTTATTTTTTCTTTAAAAAACAAAGGAGAAAAAACAATAACTAATACTGGAGCAAAATAATAAAACAAAGTAGAAACGGCAACTGTAGTGAATTTATAGGATTCAAATAACAGAACCCAGTTAAAGCCGATAGCCGCACCAGAAAGAACAATCCATAAAAGATTTTTCTTTACTGCGGAAAAATTAAATCCTTTTTTCCTTACGACAACAAATAATACCATAAATACAAAAGCCAAAAGACCTCTGCACATGGATATATAACTGCTCGGAAAATCGATGAATTTAATAAAAACACCGATGCTTCCGAAAATCACCATAGATACAATTATATAGATTCTGCTGATGACAGGAGATTTCATTTACTAATCTGCTCGATTTCGTATGGAGTTACCTGATATACATAATAATTCAGCCAATTTGTATATAAAGTATTGGCATGACCTCTCCAGGTAAGCTGAGGCTTCTTACTTGGGTCATTATCAGGATAATAGTTCTTTGGAATTTCCGGATTTAATCCCTTCTTCGTATCTCTCTTATATTCAAAGTCCAACGTATTACGGTCATATTCCGGATGTCCCATAACAAATACTTTCTTACCATCTTCTGACATTGCTAAGAAGACTCCGACTTCTTTAGAGTCCGCCAAAATCATTACTTCTTTTGTTTTTGATATATCTTTTTGGCGAATCTCCGTATTTCTGGAATGAGGAGCCCAAAAAACATCATCAAAGCCACGGACTAAAGGAATCTTTCGGTCATGAACCGTATGCTGGAATACACCAGAGATTTTTTTATTCATCGTATATTTCTTAAGTCCAAAAAAATGATATAAAGCAGCCTGCGCAGCCCAGCATAAGAAAATTGTCGAAGTGACGTTGTTTTCCGACCAATCCATAATATCTACGATTTCATCCCAGAAATCTACTTCTTCAAACTCTAAAAGTTCTACCGGAGCGCCAGTAATAATCAGACCGTCAAACTTCTGATTCTTAATTTCTTCAAATTTTTTGTAGAACTGGTTTAAATGAGATACCGGCGTGTTTTTTGATTTATGTTTGGAAGGTGCAATAAATGTCAGATTGACCTGTAATGGTGTGTTGGATAACGCACGAATCAGCTGAATTTCCGTATCTTCTTTTAAAGGCATAAGATTTACCAAAGCAATCTCCAAAGGACGGATATCCTGAGAAATAGCTCTTGTTTCATCCATGATGAATATATTCTCTTTTTCAATTACGGCTTTTGCTGGTAAATCTTTCTGTACTTTAATTGGCATTTACTTACACCTCACATTAAATATTGTATCGATGATTATATGACTTTATTCATCATTTTTAAACATTGAAATATATTCTGCTTCTGTAATTATCGGAATTCCTAAAGATTTCGCAGTTTTGTTCTTAGAAGAATTGGATAAAGCATCATTATTAATCAGAAAACTGGTTTTGGAAGAGACACTTCCCGCAACTTTTCCGCCCATAGATTCTATTTCCGCTTTCAGTTGGTCTCTATTCTCGTAATAATTCAAACTACCAGTCACTACAAAGGTCTTCCCTTTCAGTTTTTCTGCATCACTACCATTTTCTTTTTTTTCGATTTCTACTTCTTTCAAAAGTTCTAACACAATTTCACGATTTGTCTCAATCTTAAAATAATCAACGATAGAATTGGCCAAAACCCCTCCAATACCATCAATGGTGGATAATTCATCAATATCCGCATTCATAATTGCAGAAAAATCATCTTTGTAAAATTCACTAATCACTTTAGCATTGGCTGGACCAATTCCTAAAATTCCCAAACCATTTAATAACCTTTGTGCGGTGGTTTTTCTGGCAGAATTTACGGAACGAATAATATTCTCATAAGATTTTTCGCCAAAACCACTCATGGCAACAATACGGTCTTTATGTTGTTCCAATTTAAAAATATCGGAAAAATTATTAATAAAACCTTGTCCAATGAATTTTTCCAGAGTCTCTTCAGAAATACCATCAATATTCATAGCATTCCGACTTACAAAATCGGCAAAAGTCTTAATCTTTTTGGCTGGACATTCATCATTCATACAGTACAAAGTCTTGACATCATTTTCATTTTTGATTGCGGTAGGACCACCACAGGCAGGGCATGTACATGGGGGAACTAAATCGTTTCGCCCCGTCAGATTTTCTGCAACCTGCGGAATAATCATATTCGCTTTATAAATCGTTATGGTATCTCCGATTCCAAGCTTTAATCCTTCAATTATGCTGATATTGTGGAGGCTAGCACGACTTACCGTCGTTCCTTCTAATTCTACTGGTTCAAAAATCGCTACTGGATTAATCAGACCGGTTCTAGAAGGAGACCATTCCACATCAAGTAAAGTGGTTTCCGCTAATTCGTCTTTCCATTTGAATGCAATGGCATTCTTCGGGAATTTCGCTGTCCGCCCCAAACTTTTCCCATATTCGATATCATCCATAAGAAGAACCAGACCGTCGGAAGGGACATCAAAAGTCTCAATTTCCTTCGCATATTCTTTTACTGCTTCAAACATATTGTTTTTATCTACAACTTTATACGGAACAACGGAAAAGCCCAAAGTTTTCAGCCATAGGAATTTTTGCTCATTAGAATTATGAAAATCCACCTCTGCACTTTCCAGTGAAAAAACAAACAGATTCACTCTTCTGGCAGCAGTAATTTTGGAATCTAACTGACGAACAGATCCAGAACATAAATTTCTCGGATTTTTATATTTCGCATCCACATCTGCAATTTCTGCATTAATCAGCTCAAAATCATCATATTTAATGACAGCTTCGCCGCGAATTACCAATTTTCCTTCATAAGGAATCGTTAACGGAAGATTTACAAAAGTTTTTGCATTCGCAGTTACAACTTCTCCGATTTCTCCATTCCCTCTGGTAACAGCTTTTTGCAGTTTTCCAGAATCATAGGTTAAAACAATCGTTAATCCATCCAGTTTCCAGGACAAGAGACCTTTTTGGTCACCAATAAAGTCCGCCAAAACCTGAGGCTCTTTCGTTTTATCTAAAGAAAGGGCTGGATTCTCATGACGTTCTTTTACTAATTCTGTACTGCTCTCGTATCCAACGTTTTGGGTAGGAGAATTGGAATAAATTATTCCAGTCTCATTCTCCAGGGAAACAAGTTCATCATATAAAGCATCGTATTCAAAATTCGACATGACTTCTATGTCTTCTTTGTAATATGCTTTCGACGCTTCATTCAGCTTTTCAATTAATTCTTTTATTCGTTCTTGTTTCGTTTCGCTCATAACTTCTATGATAATGATTTCAGTAAATCCATTAATTCCGTTTCTGTAACATCCCGGTAACGTCCAGGAGATAAATTGTTTAATTCAATATTCATAATACGAATTCGTTTTAAAGATGTCACCTCATACCCTAAGGCCTTGCACATCCTACGGATTTGCCGATTTAAACCCTGGGTCAATATGATGGAAAAAGTATATTCATCTATTGGAGAAACCTGACATTTCCTGGTTTTCACCGTCTTTTTTCCATCTTCCAACTCTATCACAACTCCGTTTTTCATCTGACATACAAACGGTTCCGTGATTGGATGATTAACTTTCACAACGTATTCTTTTTCGTGGTAATTAGAGCCTTTTAGAATCTGATTTACCAGTTCTCCTGCATTGGTTAATAAAATCAAACCCGTTGAATTTTTATCCAATCTGCCAACGGGATAAATCCGTTCCGGATAATTTATTTTATCTACGATATTGTCCGGATTATCTTTCGCAGTGGTGCATTCTACTCCATCAGGTTTGTTGTAAGCCAATAAAATCAAACGGTCATTAGAAGTAATCTCTTTTCCATTCACTGCTACGGACTGGCCTTTTGTTACTTTTTGTCCCATCATCGCCACAGTTCCATCTACCAGGACTTTACCGGCTTCAATGAGGCGATCTGCTTCCCGTCTTGAACAAAAGCCTGCATCGCTCAAAAATTTATTGAGACGAACAGGCTCTTCTGTTTCTTTTGATTTAATTAAATCTTTCGTCAAATCTGCCATATGGGAATTATAGCACAATTCACGTTATTTATCGACTGAATCTTACGTTAAAGCCATTTTTTTAACGTAATTCAAAGCCTTAGTTACAGGCGGAATAGAAATAATAATCAATGTGATTAAAGCTTCAAGGCCTAAATATGCCCCATTATACAAAACAGAGTAAATAAATGGACCATGTCCAGTACCTTCTGCATATTCTGCAAAAAATACAACACCGTTTATTGGTAAACCATTTTCCCGAATATGCCGCTTTTCTGTGTTGTTGAGCTGGATAAAAATTGATTTTGATTCCATATCTAAAAAAAAAAAAAAAATTACAACAGTGATTGCAATT
>JAKSRL010000071.1 GCA_024403635.1 Lachnospiraceae bacterium
TAAGGATACTGGTATAACAAGATTTTATATTGTTAAACTTCACATTATTGCAAACAAATACAACATATTCATTTTCTTTCATTCCTTCGGTAAGATAAATTTCAAGATCGGAATATTGCTCCACGATTGTTGAAATACCAGCAGATACGTTCGCTTTTTCCGGGTCGTCAAACATATTCTCTAAATCTGTCGTATTTCCTGCACTAAGAGAATTATAATAATCCGTAAAGAATTGGTTCACAGGTTTTATCTCGCATTGAACGATTTTCTGGGTTCTTAGCTGATCCATATAGTTTTTGCTGCTTTTCTTCTCTTTTCCTGTCAGAAAAATAATGCCAAAAACCAGCGCAGCCACGATTACTGCAATTACAACAAGAATCGCTATGGCCTTACCGCCCAATCCGGAAGATTTTTTCTTTGGAGTTTTTTCTTCCTTTTCCTGAGCTTTTTCTGGTTTCACAGGACCTTCTTCTATTTTCAGAACATCCTTTTCCACTTCATTAACAACGGTTGTTGCACTCTTTTCCACTTCTGGAGATACAGTCTCTTTCGTTTCTTTCTGCACCTCATCGATAGCAACAATCGTTTCTTTCTCGGATAATCTATTCTCTCGTCTACGTACGGAAGTTGGTCTATTATTTAAAGAAGAATCTTCACTGGATCTTCTCTCCACTCTTCTTGCGGTTCTACGACCCGGCATGGAACGAAGAGTCTGTTCCGGTGCTTCTGAAGTCTTGGTTTCTTCCGTTTCTGGATTATTTACAATATTTCTTTCTATTCTTCTACCGTTTCTGCGACCTGGCATAGCCTGCAGAACATTTTTGTCTTCGATTTTCACTTATAAACCTCCAATTTAGCACGTTATAGTTTATCAAAGTAACTTGCAAAAATCAAATAAAATAAAGGTTTTTCAGGGATTGTTAACAAAAAAAACACAGGTTACAGCGTTCTGCCGTAACCTGTGTCATAAAATACTTGTTATTTTCAGTCGGTACCGAATAATCTGTCACCTGCATCTCCTAAACCAGGAACAATATATCCTCTTTCATTTAAGCCCTCATCTAAAGCTGCTAATGTGATATCAACATCTGGATGATCTCTTTCAATTCTCGCAACACCTTCCGGAACTCCTACCAGACAAACCAGAAGAATTTTCTTTGCTCCACGTTTCTTAATGTTTGTAATGGCTGCAGAAGCACTTCCGCCAGTAGCAAGCATTGGGTCCGTAACGATTACGATAGAATTTTCCATTCCCTTAGGAAATCTTGCATAATACTCATGAGGTTCCAAAGTTTCTTCATCTCTGTACATTCCGATATGGCCGATTTTAGCGGTTGGAATAATATCACGGAAGCCATCTACTAATCCGATTCCGGCTCTTAAAATAGGGACCAAAACAATCTTCTCTGCCATCTCGTATCCAACGGTCTCGCAGATAGGAGTCTTGATAGGTTTTTCCCGAATCGGAACATCCCTGGTTACTTCGTATGCCATTAATTTTGCGATTTCATCCAGGTTCTGTTTGAAGATATACGTAGAAGTTTCTTCTTCTCGCATAATGCTGAGTTTATGTTTAATCAAAGAATGATTTAATACAGTTAACATTTTTTCCTCCTAAAATTCAGCTGAACTATGTTGTTAAAAGTTTATCACCTTAGGTTTTGTATTGCAACAGTAAAGAACAGCTGTCAAAATAACAACTGTTCTTTCTTCTCGTATTCATGTTCTCAATTTTTATTTTTATTTTCGGGGAAATATATTTCTATGCTCTTTCGGACCTATTTTTCTTTCATCACCTCAACTTTCTGCAAAGTTTCTTTGTAATCCATTTCAATCTGGTCCAGAATCATTTCCCGGATAAAAGAAGAAACGGTTTTACCTTTTCTGTTGGCACACTGCTTTACTAATTCTCCATCGGTTTCCGACAATCTTAATGAAATCACCATTTTGTTACCTCCTGTATTTTTGGTAGTTCGGAATGTAACACATCCTATTGGGAAATAGTTGGAAAATGACATGAAAGGCGAAAAAAATGTAACGAATGTAGATTCTACAATGAACTTGCATTTCGCCTAAAGAATCTACTATAATAATGTTTTAAAAATTAACGAAATAATCACATTTTAAATATAACCTATATATTATTGATTTATTAACTCGAGGTTTTATATGACTGATAAAAATAGTATAAACAGAAATAAGGGACTTAATGTTCTCGGCGGTGATGAATTAAGAGGTAGTCGCTCCACCTATCGCGCAAGAGCAAAATCTTCCAAGAGTAACTTAAGCGTTCCTTTATCAACCCGTCAAAAAAAATATAGCACCCTTCATCAGGGTCGGGCAGATAATTATGATTATTATGCAGATAAAAAGACTGCCCATTCCCGTAAATTGGAAAAAGCAGACCTAGACGCCTTTATGTACGAAGACGAATATTTTGATGAGCCAAAATATAAAGATTCCAAAGTTTTCGACGATGAGTATGATTTTTCGGACTATGACGACTTCGATGATTATGACGAAGACTATAAATCTTCCCGAAAAAAAGAGAAAAAGCCTTCTGTAAATAAGAAGCCTGTAAAAAAGACTTCTAAAAAAGAGGCTAACAAGAAAAAAAGTTCTTCAGGGAAAGCATCCAAAGGCCCCAAAAAGAAAACAGATATTTTTGCCATTATCCTTCTTGCACTTCAGTCCATCTTGACCATCGGTTTCATTATCGTTTTAGCAAGACTTAATGTTCTTCCTGCAGGATGGTTTATCGCCATAATTGCAGTTTTAGTAGTTTTATGGGTAATTATTTTCCTAACGCAATTCAAAGGCCGAAAGAAGCTACCTTTGATTGGAAAAATAATCAGCATCCTGTTTTGTATTATTCTGGCAATTGGAAACTATTATGTAATTATTACAAATAAAGCGATTGATACCGTTACCGACGAAACAGTATACAACTATACCTATTTGGATGTTGCAGTATTAAAAGATGACCCTGCAAAGGATATCAAAGATACCAAAAACTATACCTTTGGTACTCAGGCTACTTATCAGCCGTTAAATCTCAACTATGCGATAACAGAAATTGAAAATGATATCGGATCTTCTATTGAAACAAAAGATTATGGCACGGTATTAGAACAGGCCGATGCCCTTTATTCCAAAGAAGTTCCGGCGATTATCTACAACCGCAACTTTAAGGGAACTATTATAGAAAAGCATAAGAACTTTGAAGAAGACGTTCGCATTATCAAAACGGTTACCATAAAAGAAGAACTGAACATTAAATCAAACAGCAATGTTGACGTTACCACCCAGCCATTCCTCTTCTACATCAGTGGAAACGATGAATATGGAGAACTGACGATTGAAGGCCGTAGTGATGTAAATATTCTGGTTGGAGTAAATCCAAACTCCCGTCAGGTTCTTATGGTTACCACTCCACGTGATTATTATGTTGAACTTCCAGGCGTATCGAATGGCATCCGAGACAAACTTACTCATGCTGGTGTATATGGAACTCAGTGTCAGTTAGATACATTAGAGGAACTGTATGGCTACCCAATCGACTATTATTGCAAGGTCAACTTCTCTTCTCTTATCGATATTGTTAACGCCATTGGTGGTATCGACGTTTATAATGAGCAGGAATTTGAATTTGATAATAGTGACGGCTTGATATTTGAAGAAGGTTGGCTGCACTTAGACGGTTACCGTGCTCTTTGTTTCTGCCGTGAAAGAAACAGCTTTGCCGATGGTGACTTTGCTCGTGCTAGACATCAACAAGCAGTTATCGAAGCAATCATTAATAAATTGCTTTCCACAACTGGTTTTACCGCATATTCCCAGCTGATTAAAACGTTAGAAAAATGCTGTGTTACCAATATGCCTAAAGACAGTATTTCTGCCCTCGTAAAGAAACAGTTGGCAGAAGGTGGAGGCTGGACCATTTCCAAAGCTTCCGCAGAAGGCGAAGGTTATTCCCAAATCACCTATTCTATGGGTGATATGCCATTGGACGTAATCATTCCTTATGCACAGTCTCTTCGCAACATTACAACGATGTTTGATCAGCTTTATAATGGAGAAGAAGTTACCGTCCTTCAATTAGGCGAAAATGATGACTATACTCTGGTCGTTCAGCCTGGCCCTGTACCAGAACAGGCAGAACGGGATGAAAATGGAAATATTATTAAACGAGAAGACCTTATCGACTCCAATGGTGTTAAATTTGGCGAACGGATTAAGCATCTTGACCCAGATACCGATAGAGTGGTGAGTGAAGAGACCGTAGATTTAAATGGCGCCCCTCTCTCCGAAGAAGAAATCAATAATCGTATGGCTGCTAACGACGATGATGACATTGACGTTGACAAGCCGGACGATAATGACAATCCGGATAATCCAGACACCGATGACGGTGGTGATGGTGATGAAGGCAGCGGCGATGGCGACGAAACCGACGAATAAGATTTGGGGCAAGAAATATGAAGAAGAAAAAAATGAAACAAATAAAAAAAATTACGGCTCTTAGCGTTTCTCTGCTTTTTATGGCCGGCCTCATCGTTTTAAATTTTTTTGAGGAGAAAAAAGAATCTTAATCCTACTCCACTATCTTAATAAGAAAGGCATGCGTTTCAGCATGCCTTTTGTTTTGTCATTTTCTTGTGAAAATCATTTTATTTCATAGCTTCTGCTACGGCTACCGCTACGGCTACAGTGGCGCCAACCATTGGGTTATTTCCCATACCAATGAGTCCCATCATTTCAACATGAGCCGGTACGGAAGAAGAACCAGCGAACTGAGCATCGCTATGCATACGTCCCATAGTATCCGTCATACCATAAGAAGCAGGTCCTGCTGCCATATTATCCGGATGAAGCGTTCTTCCCGTTCCACCACCAGAGGCAACCGAAAAGTATTTCTTTCCCATTTCGATACATTCTTTTTTATAAGTTCCTGCAACTGGATGCTGGAAGCGAGTCGGATTTGTAGAGTTTCCGGTAATAGAAACGTCTACGCCCTCTTTGTGCATAATAGCTACGCCTTCTACAACATCATTTGCTCCGTAGCAATTTACCTGTCCTCGAACGCCATCGGAATATGAGATTCTGGAGATTTCTTTCAGAGTTCCCGTCTTATAATCCATTTCCGTCTGAACATAGGTAAAACCATTAATACGAGAAATAATTTTCGCTGCATCTTTTCCTAAACCATTTAAAATAATACGAAGAGGTTTTGTTCTAACACGGTTTGCTTTTTCCGCAATACCGATAGCGCCTTCTGCTGCTGCAAAACTTTCATGTCCAGCTAAAAATGCAAAGCATTCGGTTTCTTCTTCCAGAAGCATTTTTCCTAAATTACCATGACCTAAACCTACTTTACGCTGGTCCGCAACACTTCCTGGGATACAAAACGCCTGGAGACCTTCTCCTAAGGTTGCTGCAATATCTGCTGCTCGAGTCTGTCCCTTTTTGATTGCCAAGGAAGCGCCTACAGTATAAGCCCAACATGCATTTTCAAAGCAGATTGGCTGAATCGCTTTTACCTGGTCATAAATATTTAAGCCTTTATCTTTGGTAATCTGCTCCGCTTCTTCCAGAGAAGAGATTCCATATTTTGCTAATACGCTATTAATCTGATCAATTCGTCTTTCATAAGATTCAAATAATGCCATAATCTCTCCTCCTTTCTATTCCATTCTCGGGTCAATGAATTTCACTGCATCATCCACACGGCCATATTGACCTTTTGCCTTTTCCCAGGCGGTTTTCGGATCATCGCCCTTTTTGAGGAAATCTGTCATCTTTCCAAGGTTCACAAACTGATAACCGATAATTTCATCATGATCATCTAACGCAATTTTGGTTACATAACCTTCTGTCATTTCCAAATATCTAGGACCCTTTGCTTTTGTACCATACATTGTACCGACCTGACTTCTTAAGCCTTTTCCTAAATCTTCAAGGCCCGCTCCAATTGGAAGACCTCCTTCTGAGAATGCCGTCTGGCTTCTTCCATATACAATCTGGAGGAACAGCTCTCTCATCGCAGTATTGATAGCATCACATACCAAGTCCGTATTTAAGGCTTCTAAAATCGTCTTTCCCGGAAGTATTTCTGCTGCCATAGCTGCAGAATGAGTCATTCCGGAGCATCCTAAAGTTTCAACTAAAGCTTCTTCAATAATTCCATTTTTTACATTTAAGGTAAGTTTGCAAGTTCCTTGCTGAGGAGCACACCAACCAATACCATGGGTAAGGCCACTGACATCTTTAACTTCCTTTGCTTTCGTCCATTCTCCTTCTTGTGGAATCGGAGCCGGACCATGATTTGCGCCGCTCGCTACGGGACACATCAGTTCAACTTCTTTTGAGTAAATCATTATTTTCCTCCTAAACAAACGCTATATCCGCATTGTTATTTTCTATTTCGTTCCAGTACTTCCGAAACCGCCTTCGCCTCTAGCTGTTTCATTTAATTCCTCTACTTCATTCCATTCTGCGGTTATAAATGGAGCGATTACTAATTGAGCGATTCTTTCACCATGCTCAATAACTCTGGCTTCTTTGGAATGATTAAACAAAGAAACCATAATCTCGCCACGGTAATCTGCATCGACTACACCAACTTTGTTGGAAGGGGCTAAGCCCTTTTTTGTAGCCAAACCACTTCTGGCATAAATCAGCCCAGCATATCCCACTGGTATTTCCATAGCAATTCCCGTATGAATTAATACAGCTTCTCCAGGTTCAATGGTTATTGCTTCCCCAAGACAGGCGTATAGGTCTGCTCCAGCAGAAAATTCACTTCCGTAAGTAGGAAGGACTGCTCTTTTATCCAGTTTTTTTATGTTCATTTTTGTACCCATGTTCTCTCTCCATAAATAAATATACTTGCGTCTGACATTATATCATCAAACGCAAGTATACTCAAACACGTAATCTATGTCACATATTGTTTATATCTACAAGTCCCGTATTTCCTGTGGTGAACCGACTGGCCATAACATCTGCCAAAGCATTTGCCGTATCTAAAGAAGTAATACATGGAATACCTAACTGCATCGCTTTTCTATGCAGTACGGTATAATCTCCTACCGTTGCATCCTTAACAGCACCCGTATAGATGATGTAGTTCAGTTTTCCCTGTGCCATTAAATCAGTTATCTCGTTGCTTTCCGTTGCATTGGCAACTGAGACCACTGGAATTCCCATTTTTTGGATTGTTGCAGCCGTTCCGCTAGTTGCATAGATGGAAATCTGTAGATCGTAGAAACGTCCTGCCAAGAAGGCAATCTCCCCATAGTCATTTTCATCCACACTGATCAACGCTCCGATTTTATCCGTGCTATGAATGGAAGGAACGGTAAATCCTGCTGCAGTCAGACCTTTGAATAGAGCTTCCGCTCTGGTACGTCCGATTCCTAATACTTCACCAGTTGATTTCATTTCCGGTCCTAAAATCGAGTTGGCGTCGTTCAGCTTCTCAAAGGAGAATACAGGAACTTTTACTGCAAAGTATGCAGGAGGTTTCACTAAACCAGTTTCATAGCCTAAATCCGCCAGTTTTGCGCCTAACATAACCTTAGATGCAATGTCAACCATAGGCACATCTGTTACCTTGCTGATATAAGGAACGGTTCTGGAAGCTCTTGGATTTACTTCAATAACATACAGTTCTCATTCGCAAATCAGATACTGGATATTTACCAAACCTTTTGTTCCCAGCGCTAATGCTAATTTCTCAGATACGTTGCAGATTTTCTCCTGAAACTCATCATCCAAGTTGTATGGAGGATAAACGGCAATCGAGTCACCACTATGTACGCCTGCACGCTCGATATGTTCCATTATTCCTGGAATCAATACATCTTTTCCATCAGAAATAACATCAACTTCCAATTCGATGCCCGGCATATACTTGTCAACCAATACTGGATTTTCAATACCACCGGACAGAATCTTCTTCATATAACTTTCTGTCTGTTCTTTGGAACGCGAAATCGTCATGTTCTGTCCGCCGATAACATACGATGGTCTTAAGAGAACTGGATAACCTAATTCTTCCGCCACATTGATAGCTTCTTCCAATGAATTTACGCCCATGCCCTTCGGTCTGGAAATACCAAAATTCTCAAGGAGTGCGTCAAAACGACTTCTATCTTCCGCAATATCAATACTTTCCGCAGAAGTTCCAAGGATCTGGATTCCTGCATTATCCAAAAATTGAGTAAGTTTGATAGCGGTCTGTCCTCCAAAAGCGACAACAACGCCAATCGGATTTTCAATACGGATAATGTTCATAACCGACTCCGGAGTCAAAGGCTCAAAATACAGACGATCCGCTGTATCAAAGTCTGTGGATACTGTTTCTGGATTATTATTTACGATAACAACATCATAGCCTAATTTTCTTAAGGTCCATACACAATGAACGGAACTATAGTCAAATTCAATTCCCTGACCAATACGAATCGGACCAGAGCCTAATACCATTATTACGTCTTTTCCGGAACGAGGGAAGGATGTTGCCTCACACTCTCCTTCTGCCTGAGAATAGAAGTATGGATTATCCGTTCCGAATACAGATTCGCAGGTACGAACGATCTGATAGGAGTAATTCCATCCAGGAAGATTCTTTTCTCCACTAATTCTGGAAATAGCAGCATCACAATAGCCTAAAAGTTTTCCTTTTCGATACAACTCATCCGAATAACCATTAGCAAGTTCTGCTTCATAATCTGCCAAAATTTTAATTTTATTCAGGAAGTACGGATCAATCATAGTAATCCGATAGATTTCCTCAATACTTACGCCCGCTTTAATCGCTTCAAAAACAGTAAAGAGACGACAGTCGTCCTGATCGGCTAATCGTTCTATTACACTTCTTCCATCAATCGGCGATACATATAAGGAATCGAATCCAAGTTCGGCTCCGCAGACAGCTTTCATCAAAGCTGCTTCAAAGGTATCCCCAATAGACATTACTTCGCCGGTCGCTTTCATCTGGGTTCCCAGTTTCCTACTGGCACCTGCAAATTTGTCAAATGGGAATTTTGGATATTTCACAACAATATAATCCACATTCGGCTCAAATCCCTTAAGGGACGCTCCGGTTTTTTCATTCTTTATTTCGTCCAGCTGGTAGCCTAACGCTAATTTCGCTGTGATTTTAGCAATTGGATATCCTGTTGCCTTCGAAGCCAAAGCAGAAGATCTGGAAACACGAGGGTTTACCTCAATAACCGCATACTCGCTGCCATCTGGTTTTAAAGCAAACTGGCAGTTACATCCACCAATAATTCCGATAGTAGCGACGATATCTAGAGCAGCCTGGCGAAGCATAGCAA
>JAKSRL010000072.1 GCA_024403635.1 Lachnospiraceae bacterium
TGTATATTATTTTCATTGGTGCAGAAATAAACCATTTCTTTAAATCATGGCTGGAATCTATTGCTAATAAAAGAAAACGTGCGAAATCCATAAAATATGAAAATAGCATTGAAAGAAAACAGGTAAAATACGAAACGAAAAAAATGAAAAAAGAAGAAAAAGAAGAATTAAAACGACTATTAGCTGAAGAAAAAAATCTGAGACATAACAACGACCGCTAAAAAGCGGTCGTCTTTTTTCTCAAACAAACACCCAAAACTGTACTTTATTTTGATTCCTAGCACTCGCTAGGTGGGTTCTGCCGCACTTTAGTTTCTGAAGTCCACTCAAAGGAGGCTGGTCATCTGCTAAAAAATATTGGAATCCCTTTTCAATCACTGTAGGTTCAAAATATAAGTACCGTCTTGGGTAATTTAATTTTATCACACTATGCAAGATTATCAATTACTTTTTGGATAGCTGCTAAGGCATCTTCTGGTAATTTATCATATCCATCTTTAAAGGCATTTCTGGACTGAACAAACTCCAAGCGATCATTCATTCTAGCCTTCAATGCAGTAACGTATTTCTCATCTTTCAGGTCTGGAATATAGCCTTCCTGTTCATAGATTTCAATATCTTCAAAAGGTCCCCACTGTTTGAATATAGCTTTCCTTTCTACAATATCTTCCAGAACGCCTAATGTAATTTCCTTTGTAACATCTTTTCCAAAGAAATCGCCAGTGTTGATGATATAGCAATCTACGTTCTTCTCTTCTACTAATTTTTTGAATTTTTCATAGTCATTTGCCAGTGGATAAGTACGGAACGGATTTGCATAAGGTTCTACTACTAATGCATCCGGATCCACACCGGGAGCAAGACGTTCTGCAGAGGAACGTTTGGTAGCTAAGGTTGCGCCCATAACAGCTGCTAAAGAAGCGCCTTTTAACTTAACTACAGGAGGAATGGTAGGGTCTTTCATAATCCAGAAAATAGCATTTACTGGCTCCTCAATCTTATCTACTCTGTTTGGAGACCATAATCTGGACTTAATTGCTCTTCCATTTCCATTTCTTACATCTTCTGTTACTAATACAACTTTTCCATCTTCATCTAAAGTAGCGGAGCAGTTCTGGGCAGTTATTAAGAATTTATTGTCTTCACTGTCTACTGGATAATCAGCCGTTTTATCGAAATATGTTGGTTCTAAAGCAATCGAAGAACAAGTATCTGAATTAATAATAAAAGCATCATCATGAAGGACCGTTACATCATACTTTCCACCATGTTTCGCATGAGTTAAAGTAGATTTTCCTGAACCGGAAAGTCCGAAAACAGAAGCTACATAGGTGCTGCCATCGGATAAGGTATATTTTTTCTGACCACCATGGCAAGAAGCATATCCATTACGATTTGCAATAGCCCAGGCAATAGTCAGAGTCCCTTTTTTATGTTCGCCAAAATATCGCATTCCTAAAAGGGCTGCACAGTTATGATCGGTATCAAAATATGTAAGGCCTAACGGATGTTCTTCATGCTCCCACTGTGGATCAGAGAAAATATAAATATCAGATTCTCCGGCAATCGGTCTCGATTCTGCGTACATTTTCTTATATTCTGCAGACAGGTATTGGAAATTAATTAACCAATTGTAAAGAATATTCTCTTCTCCTTCAGGAATCAAAAGATGAGCCTTCACCATAAATTCCGAGTCTAAGCCAATATATGCAGTGGCATGATACATCGTAGAATAACGGGTATCGTAAACTGCATCCATCAATTTCTTGTCCAGATCGTCTGTATTTACCCCTGGTTCACCAATAATTCTTCTGGCTGCTGCACATCTTCCGGTAACAGATCCGTCATTAAAAAGAAGTACTTTTGCATCGGAAGGAAGTCCAAAAGTCTCACCTTTATAAACAGGCATATCAGTCACTACCGTTCCCGGAGAATTTTTAGCCATTTCATAGGCCTGCTCCAAGCTAGAAACTTCTACTACGTTGTTTCCATAAAAAGCTGCCTCAATAATCGATCTCGTTTTTGAAAAGCCTTGCTTTCCAGGGCCAATTTCTTTTCTTGCATACATTTGCTGTGTTGACATCTCTTTTTCCTCTCTATCTCTCGGTTTGTTCATCCAATGTCAGATAATAACCTGGCAAGAAATTATCTACAAAGAAATCAACTTCCGGCATCTTTAAATCTTCAATTATCTTTCGAGTAGACTCTTTGGCTTTTGCAAAATCCTTATTTCCGGATTGTTCTTCTTCAATGCATTTTATATAAGCTGACAATTTATCTGCTGCTTTTACATACTTCATTAAAAGAGAATCTTCCGCAGTTTTTCCATCCATAATGGTTTCGTAGGTAAGTTGCATTTCCTCCGGAAGTTGCGCAATCATTTTCGCTTTTGCGCTCTTTTCAACGTTGTCATAAGCTTTCTTTATTTCTGGATCAAAATATTTGACTGGAGTCGGCAGATCACCAGTAATTATTTCTGGAGTATCATGGAAAGCCGCTAATAAAACCGCTCTGCCTTCATCGAGAGATTCGTGAAAATAAGTATTTGCTATAACTACCAGCGCGTGGGAAATAAAAACCACATCTAGCGTATGATCCGATAATGATTCATTTTTTGCATTTCGCATCAATCCCCAACGGTTCACGTATTTCATACGGGACAGAATTGCGAAGAAATTACTATTGCTACTCATGCTTTGTATCCAATTTTGTCTGCCAATTCTTTGGTCAGAACTACGGTTGCGTCACGATGCATTCTCATAAAGGTGCAAGGGCAAGTTGGGTCAATTTTATCTTCGATCAAGAGCTTAGTAGCAGCTTCTTCTTTACTTCCGGAAATAATCATCAGAAGTGCCTGTGCACGCATAATATTACCCATTCCCATGGTTACCGCATGAGTAGGAACATCTTCCTTACTTGCAAAAAATCTCTTATTTGCTTCGATGGTAGATTCGTCTAACGTTTCTTCATGAGCTCCATCATATAAGGTTGCTCCAGGCTCGTTAAATCCTAAATGTCCATCCGGTCCAACGCCTAAAACCTGAATACGGATATCGGTTTTATCTAGAATTTCATTGAATTCTTTCAAATTTGCTTCAATGTCGCCTATACCTTTTGCAACATAGGTATTTGTTTTATCAATATTAATATGATCAAAAAGATTGTCATTCATGAAGTAACGATAACTCTGATCATGAGTTCCTTCCAGGCCAACATATTCATCCAGATTCACAGAATGAATTCTGGAAAAATCCAAACCCTCTTCTTTACATCTTCTTGCCAGTTCCTGATACATTCCTACTGGTGAAGAACCTGTAGCAAGACCCAATGTACATTCCGGCTCTTCCCGTACGATTTTTTCTATAATATCAGCCGCTTTTTTACTGGCGTCTTCATAATTAGCCGCTACGATAACTTTCATTTTTTCTCCTTCTCATTATTGATTCTTCGGTATAATTACCCCATTATCTTTTCGGATAGAATATTCGGGTACCACACCTCTAACACAAGAAGTTGGATAAATATTGGAATCTCGTCCAATGATAGTTCCTGGATTCAATACAGAATTGCATCCAACCTCTACTCGGTCTCCTAACATTGCACCAACTTTTTTTCTTCCAGTTTCGATGAATGCTTCTCCGTTTTTAACAACAACGTTCAATTTATCACTTTTTACATTGGATGTAATGGAACCAGCACCCATATGGGCTTTATATCCTAAAATAGAATCCCCCACATAATTAAAATGTGGTACCTGAACATTATCAAATAAAATTACATTTTTTAATTCCGTGGAATTACCAATGACACAATTATCCCCTACAAGTACAGAACCCCGGATAAAAGCAGACGGACGAATCTCTGTTCCATGTCCAATGATTGCAGGCCCTTTAATATAGTTGGTCACTCTGTTATAAAAAACAACATCTTTCGCAATCCAAACATTTTCAGACGGATTATCATACTCCTCTTCCGAAAGGGTTTTGCCAAGTTCAATAATAAAAGCCGAAATACCAGCTAACGCCTCCCATGGATATTGAAACTGTGACAAATACTCTGCAGCTTTCGTATGATTTAAATCATATAAATCTTTTATTTCTATGCTCATTGTTTTCCCCTATTTTCTGATTTCAAGTAGATGACCCGCCTGTGCCATTGCTCCGATAATCATATCTACATTTTCTTCTGCTTCTTTATCCGTTCCAGCTTCCGCCATAACTCTTAAAACAGGTTCTGTACCACTGGCACGAAGAAGAACTCTACCAGTATCGCCTAAACGAACCGTGCATTCTTCCACAGCTTCTTTTACTTTTGCATCTTCTAAAGTTGTTTGCTTATCATCTACTACAACATTCTTTAATACCTGCGGATACATCTTGCAGTTTTGGGCAAGAATGGATAATGGAAGCTGAGTTTTAATCATAACATTCATCAGCATAATCGCGGTCAGGATTCCATCACCGGTATGAGCATGCTGACGGAAAATAATATGTCCAGATTGTTCACCACCGATAATATATCCTTTTTCTTTCATACATTCATAAACATAACGATCGCCTACATCTGTCTTTTCATAACCAATACCAGCTTTATCTAACGCTTTGAAAAGACCGAAGTTGGACATCTTCGTTACAACGACCTTATTACCAGGAAGCTGATTATGTTCTTTTAAATATCTTGCACAGATGTAGATAATCATATCGCCATTAACAACATTACCTTTCTCATCTACTGCAAGACAACGGTCTGCGTCGCCGTCAAAGGCAAATCCTACATCCAGCATATTATCAACAACAAATTTCTGCAGTCCCTCAATATGCGTAGAACCACAGTTTGTGTTTACATTCAGTCCGTTTGGCTGATTATTGATAACCTGGGTCTTTGCGCCAAGAGCATCAAATACCGCACGACCAATCATCCATGCAGAACCATTCGCACAATCAAGTCCTACTTTACAATTCTCAAAAGACTTCATGGCTCTTTCAGAAAGATAGCCGATATAACGGTTTCTTCCAAAATAGAAATCTTCTGTTTTTCCGATTTTATCTTCTTCTGCGTATGGAATATAGTCTTCCTCACTATCGATATATGCTTCAATAGCATCCTGAACATCATCGTCCATTTTTTCACCTTCTCCGTTAAGAAGCTTTATCCCATTATCATAGTAAGGGTTATGGCTCGCAGAAACCATAATTCCACAGTCAAATCCCTCATCATTCGTAATAAAACTTACACTAGGAGTCGTTGTTACATGCAGCAGATATGCATCAGAACCACTTGCAGTAATTCCAGCGGCTAAAGCATTTTCAAAAGTATAGGAGGAACGTCTTGTATCTTTTCCGATTACGATTTTTCCTCTTTGTCCATCTGTATGTTTTTGTCCATAATACCATCCAAGATATCTTCCAATCTTGTAGGCATGTTCACTTTTCAAACCAGTTCCTGCTTTCCCACGAAAGCCGTCAGTTCCAAAATATTTTCCCATTTTGAGTTATTTATCTCCTTTAAAATTAGTAAAATGCAAAAATGTCCTTTAACCCAACTTTTCTTTCACATTGTAATATTTTACTCCAAAAAATAAGGACGTGTAAAGGGAAAAAAGGAGGAAGGCTTAAACAAAAATTCACTTATAAAAATCTTTTTTTAGAAAAAAACGCTTCCCTCCCTAGAAGACAGAAGCGTCTTATCCTTAAATTGGGTAGAAATAATAATGATATAATTATGAGAACATATTCTCAAAATAGGAAGCTGGCTGTTTAAACATCTCCAAACACGTACAAGAAATATTTACCAGATAATTATTGAACATTGCAAAATAGCCATACTGAATCAGCTTAACTCCACCAAGGTCTTCCGTAAAGGTTACTCTCTTGAAGGTTTTTCCGCCAACCTGAACCTCTTCTGGTTCGGTTGCCTCTACGATAAATCCGGAGGATTCATAAATATCTATTATTGTATCGACGCTTAATTTAATGCTTGCGTCCAAATCTGTAAGAATATTGCCCTTGGTATATGAAATACTCATATTCTCCATTCCATCTGCACTGGTTGCATAGCAATCCATTAACTCACCTTCTGCAGCTTTATCGAATTTTGACGGATCTTCCAGGAAATCAGAAGTATACTGCATAAGTTCTTCAATTTCCTCATCGGATGCGAAAGACCATGTTTCTGGAATGGTTAACGTAAGTCCCGTAAATTTGGATGTGTAGGTGTGACCTTCCACGATTCCTCTTGAAAATACGATATGTTCCGCTTTATTTTCTCCTGCATCTTTAGAACCACATGCAGTAAAAGATACTGCCAGCATCATAATCATCAAGCAAGCGAAAACCCTGATAAATACTTTTTTCATTTTTCATTCTCCTTTTCATTAAAATGCATTAACAAACCACGGTATTCCATAAGTAATAAAACTCATAATTGCTGCAGCAAGAATAATACCGATTCCAATAGCTGGAGCAGATTTTTTGATTGGCATCCTTAAAAGTGAAGCAAGCAAAGCTCCTGTCCAGCCTCCCGTTCCCGGGAGAGGAATGCCTACAAACAGGACCAACCCCCAAAAGCCCCACTTATCAATCTGTGCTCTTTTCTTGAGAGTTTTAGTTTCCAGCCAGTTTACAAAACGTCCTGTTGTTTTAAATCGCTTTAGTAATTTAAATATTTTTTCTATCAGTAACAAAATGAAAGGCATCGGAATAATATTTCCTATCATACAAATTATGATTGCCTTCCAGTATGGAACCTGAAGAAGTGCAGCTGCAATAAGCCCTCCCCTCAATTCCAGTATCGGGAAAAGAGAAATAATAAATATAACTAATTCATGATTCCAGGAAGCAAAGGTTACTGCTATCCAATCAATTAATTTATTCATAAAATCTTACCTGTTAAATATTTAGGAAGCCTTTCACAGCATCTTCCATTTTATCGATATCACTGATGTGATCATGAACGATTTCTGCATCCATGATTTCCTGAATTGCCTTTGGAATCGCCACTTTGGAAAGCTGGTTTAAATCCGCAATCAATTCAAAATCGTCTTTGCTGTCATATTTCGCATCAATTGCTGTCATAACACTTCTTGCAAATTTATAAGGACTGGCGGTTGAAACAATTACCGACGGTGTAGCGTCTCCGGTTTCCTCCAGATATTTTCTATATACACAATTAGCAACTCCAGTATGGGTATCCGTTACATACGCCCAGTCTTCATAAGTCTTTTTAATACAAGCAGCATTCTCTTTTTCATCTGCATATCCGCCAAAGAAATCCTCCAGAAGAGCTTTTTCTTCCTCAGTAATCGTATACTCTCCATCTTTCGTCAGTTGATTCATAAATTGAATGTTTTCTTCTTCTTTTTCTCCGGTAATATGATAAATCAATCTCTCTAAGTTGCTGGAAATCAAAATATCCATAGATGGAGAACTTGTCAAAATGAACTCTCTTTTTCTGTTATAATTTCCGGTTTTGAAGAAATCAAACAATACTTTATTGTCATTCGAAGCACAAATAAGTTTATTTACAGGAAGGCCCATTAATTTTGAATAATATCCTGCCAAAATGTTTCCAAAATTACCTGTTGGCACAACAAAATTAATCTTCTCTCCTGCTTTAATCGTTCCGTCTTTTACCAGTCTCGAGTATGCCCAAACATAATAAGCTACTTGAGGGACCAGACGTCCAACATTAATGGAGTTAGCTGAGGAAAACTGATAATTTGCTTGATCCAGGAATGCCTTCAAAGCCGTATCATTAAACATTTTCTTTACGCCAGTTTGGGCATCATCAAAGTTGCCATTTACGCCAACAACAAACGTATTATCCCCTTTTTGAGTTACCATCTGAAGTTCCTGAATCTTACTTACGCCGCCTTTTGGATAAAATACAATGATTTTTGTTCCCGGAACGTTGGCAAATCCTGCAAGAGCAGCTTTTCCAGTATCTCCAGAGGTTGCAGTCAGAATAACAATCTCATTTTCCAGATTGTTTTTCTTTGCAGCCTTTGTTAATAAATATGGCAGGATTGACAACGCCATATCTTTAAAAGCGATGGTAGAGCCATGGAACAATTCCAGAAAATGAACATCTCCTACTTTTTTTACAGGAGCTACTTCTTCATCATCAAATTTTGAATCATAGGCATGATCAATACAATCTTTTAATTCTTCCTCTGTATAATCGGTTAAGAACTTACTGATTACCGCATAAGCTATCTCCCGGTAATTCATATCTGCCAGTTTTTCCAACTCAATATCCAGCTTAGGGATTTGATTTGGAACATAAAGTCCGCCATCATCTGCCAAACCTTTCAAAACAGCTTGGGAACCAGTAATTAAAGTTCCATCGCCTCGTGTGCTCTTGTATAATACTTCCATTTGCTTCCTCACTTTATGTTTTAGTTAAAATTAAAATCAATAAAATATCTTTTTGCAACATCGCCCTGAATATAGTTCATAAATAAGGCGGCTTCTTCTTTATGGATACAATCGATGATTGGTGCTGCAGAATACTCGATTACCCGGTCCGTAAGCCGAGACTTCGGCTGAATATTCATCGTCTCATTAAAAGAGGTTTCCAGACAGATTCCGGCCTGTGCTTTTCCTGAGGTAACCGCTTCGATAACTTCTTCATCGTTGTTGCAAAAAATAATCAAATCATAAATATCAATAGGCTCTCTGTAAGAAAAATAAGCATCGAGCAGTTCTTTTGATTTAATACCTTCCATACTTTGAGGCCCGCAGATTGCAATTTTCGAAACGGTTTCATTAATCAGCATAGGTGGAAGCTCCTCCTCCCATTCCTCATAATCTTCCCAATCTTCTTCGTATAAATTTTCTTCGTCCCAATACTCTTCTGGAAGAAGCGAATCAATACGAACAAAGCCTTCGATTTGTTCGTAGTCACCATATTCTTCATCATATTCCGGAACACGGAAAATATCATCGAAAGACTTTATATCAAAATTCGAAATAAAAACCAACCGGTTTCCCGCAACAGTCCGGCATTTTTCCGGATTGAATTTTTCGATTTCTGCCAATTCATTTAAAACAGCAGAAGAATCTGTAATGAAAACATCACACAATTTTCCAGCGGATATATCGTTTTTCATTTCTTCTGCGGACTCAAAAACGTACTCTAACTTATAGTTCTTTCCGTTCAAAACATTAAATTTTTCCCCCGATAATGGCAATACGGTCTCAAGAGCCGAATCTGCATAAACATAGAGGACCTTTTCTTCTTTTCCCGAGCCGCAGGCATTGAAAAGAAGGCCTGCCATTCCAATAGCAAGACAAAGAAGTAAGGTCATA
>JAKSRL010000073.1 GCA_024403635.1 Lachnospiraceae bacterium
TTAAAGGCTTACTATCCGGAAATCAATGAAGCCTTGGGAATTTTTGTATCCCTTACCGCGGTAAATAGCGTGATTTATTATCGTGCAGAATCTTATGCATATCGTTCCAATCCAGGCCTTTCTATATTTGATGGAATCGGAATCGGTATTGGCTACACCCTGATTCTTACCATCTTTGGAGCAATTCGGGAAATATTAGGAGTAGGTACGATTTTTGGAATTCGTATTATTCCAGATGGATTTACAATTTCCATTGCTGCTTTAGCTCCAGGAGCCTTTTTCATTCTGGCTTGTCTGATTGCTTTGACAAATCGTATTGGCGGAGGTAAAAAAGCATGACTAAACTGATTTATGTTGCGATTATATCCGCTTTTGTAAACAATGTTGTTTTAAGCCAGGGGCTGGGAGTGGACACAGTACTTGAAGAATCAAAAAAGATGGAAACTTCTCTTCGGTTAAGTCTGGGAGTTTTGATTATTACGTTGGTTTCTTCTTCGATTACCTGGCCTTTAGGCAATTACGTATTTGAAAAATTTGGATTATCGTTTTTGAATTCTTTCTGTTTTTTGATTATTGAAGCCATTCTTGTTTGGCTGTTTATTAAGTTAGTGAAAGCAATTTCTGCAAAATCCTTTGAAAAATATAAAGCCCTGTATGCCGCTATTGCCATTAACAGTGCGGTTTTGGGATGTATTCAGAATAATGTTACCGTTGGATACAGCTTTTTAAGAAGTACGGTAAACAGCTTTTTCGGTGCAATTGGATTTGGGATTGTTGTAATTATCCTTACGGGAATCCGAGAGCGAATTCAATATAATGACATCCCGAGACCGTTTGAAGGAGTTCCGATTTTAATGGTTAGCGCAGGGCTTATGGCCATTGCTTTTTATGGATTTACCGGAATGATTTAATATTGTTTAATCCATTATTTTAGTTTATAATTACTTGATATGTTTTGCCGATGGTGCTTAGTTTTATATCCATGAGGTTTATTTTATGAATATTTTAGCTTGTTTAACTCCGAAAAGCGATGTAGATTACATTACCGATGAAGCTACATTATTTAAGGCGATGCAGACTATGTTAAATAGGAATTTTTCTGCCATTCCTATCATTAATAAAAAAGGCAGATATGTAGGAACTATAACTGCTGCAGACATTTTAGGTTGTATTAAGGAGAATTTTGATTTATCTCTGAAAGAATCCGCAAATTTTCCTATTCGAAATGTTCGCAGAACTCGTGACTATAAGGCGATTGGGGTCAATACCTTGATGGAAGGAATTCTGGAAAAGGCAGTGGATCAGAACTTTGTTCCTGTAGTTGATGATGAAGACAATTTTATCGGTATCCTGACCAGAACGGAAATAATGCGATGGATGCGTGAAAAATATAATTATGACCACCCGGAGGGAGGAAATTAAAAGTGGCAGACAATGTATATGATATTCTTGAGGAAAGAGGATTTATCGCTCAGTGTACCCATCCTGAAGAATTAAGGGAACTCCTTGGAAAAGAAAAAGTAAAATTCTATATTGGTTTTGATGCGACGGCGGATTCTCTTACTGCCGGTCATTTCCTTACCATTATGGCTATGATGCATATGCAGAAAGCCGGTCATGTTCCAGTTGCTTTAATGGGTGGCGGAACAACCATGGTTGGTGACCCTACCGGAAAAAGTGATATGCGTAAGATGATGACCAAAGAAACTATTGACCATAACGTAGAATGTTTCAGAACTCAGATTGGTCGTTTCTTAGATACATCTGAAGGCAAGATGATTTTTGAAAACAATGCTGATTGGCTTTTGAATTTAAATTACGTTGAATTCTTAAGAGAAGTTGGTGTTCATTTTTCTGTTAACCGTATGCTTTCCGCTGAATGTTATAAACAGAGAATGGAAAGAGGCTTAACTTTCTTCGAGTTTAACTACATGATTATGCAGTCATATGACTTCTTAAAACTGAACCAGATGCATGGTGTTTGCCTGGAAATGGGTGGCGATGATCAGTGGTCCAACATTATCGGTGGTGTTGAGCTGATTCGTAGAAAAGAACAGAAACCAGCTTATGGTTTAACATTTACCCTTTTAACAACTTCCGAAGGCATCAAGATGGGCAAGACCGTAAAAGGTGCTTTATGGCTTGATCCTACAAAAACTACTCCATACGAGTTCTATCAGTACTGGAGAAATATTGAAGATGTTAAGGTTGAAGAGTGCTTAGGTCTTTTAACTTTCCTTCCTATGGATGAAGTTCGGAGATTAGGTGCTTTAGAAGGTGCGGAAATTAATAAAGCAAAAGAAATACTTGCTTTTGAAATTACAAAGATTGTTCATGGTGAAGAAGAAGCTATCAAAGCTCAGAATGCAGCTAGAGAGGTATTCTCTGGTTCTGGTATGAGCGCAGATATGCCAACCTATGAATATACAAAGGAAGCATTTGCTGCCGCGGATGTTATCCAGGCATTGGTTGATACAGGCCTGGCAGGAACCCGTTCTGATGGCAGACGTCTTATTGAAGGTGGCGGCGTACTGGTAAACGATGAAAAGATTACCGATGTTAAACGTACACTTTCCGACAATGACTTAGTAGATGGAGCTTTCATCTTAAAGAAAGGAAAAAAGAAATCCATTAAAGTTATTGTAAAATAATAATTAAGGCGGCACCAATCGTGCCGCCATATTTGAGTAAATAATATTGTATAAAATAGATGGAGGCATATTATGCATAAAGCTTATGGAGTAAATGAATTAAGAAAAATGTATCTAGATTTCTTTGAAAGCAAAGATCATTTAATCATGAAAAGTTTTTCGTTAGTACCACATAACGATAAGAGTTTATTATTAATCAACGCTGGTATGGCACCTTTAAAACCATACTTTACAGGTCAGGAAATTCCTCCTAGAAGAAGAGTATCTACCTGTCAAAAATGTATCCGTACCGGTGATATTGAAAACGTTGGTAAAACAGCTCGTCACGGTACCTTCTTCGAGATGTTAGGTAATTTTTCTTTTGGTGATTATTTCAAATTAGAAGCTCTTCAGTGGACATGGGAATTTTTGACAGAATGGGTTGGCTTAGAACCAGACCGTTTATATCCTTCTGTTTTTTTAGATGACGATGAAGCATTTGATATCTGGAATAAAGTAATCGGTGTACCTGCTGAAAGAATCTCAAGATTTGGAAAAGAAGATAATTTCTGGGAGCATGGTGCAGGACCTTGTGGTCCATGTAGTGAAGTATATTACGATCGTGGAGAAAAATACGGATGCGGAAAACCTGACTGTAAAGTTGGCTGTGATTGTGACCGTTATATTGAAATCTGGAATAATGTATTTACACAGTTTGATGGTGATGGAAAAGGAAATTATGTAGAACTTGAAAATAAGAACATCGATACTGGCATGGGTCTGGAGAGACTTGCTGTAGTTTCTCAGGATGTTGATTCTATTTTTGATGTTGATACCATTTGTGCAATTCGTGATAAGGTATGTGAAGCTGCTGGTGTTGCTTATCATACAGATGAAAAGAAAGATATTTCCATTCGTTTGATTACGGATCATATTCGTAGTGCAACATTTATGATTTCTGATGGTATTAATGCTTCCAACGAAGGCCGTGGATATGTTCTTCGTCGTTTAATCCGTAGAGCTGCTCGTCATATCCGTATGTTAGGTATTGCGGATCATTTTATGCCAATCTTAAGTGAAACCGTAATTGAATGCTCAAAAGATGCTTACCCGGAATTAGAAGAAAAGAAAGCTATGATTCTTAAGACTCTGGCTGATGAAGAAGATCGTTTCTACAAGACTCTGGATCAGGGTATGAAGAAATTAAATGAAATGTTAGAAGAAACGAAAGCTGCTGGCAAAACAGAATTTAGTGGAGCAGATGCTTTCAAACTTTATGATACTTTTGGATTTCCTCTGGATCTTACCAGTGATGTTATGGAAGATGCTGGACTTACAGTTGACGTGGAAGGCTTCGAAAAAGAAATGGAGAATCAGAGAGAAACTGCAAGAAAGGCTAGAAAGACAACCAACTATATGGGCGCTGACGCAACCGTATATGAGGAGCTTCCGTTAACTCTTACTACAGAATTTACCGGTTATGATGTTATGAAGGACGTTTCTAACATTACGGCACTTACTTCGGAAGATGCGGTTGTTGAAACTTTAGCAGAAGGCGATATCGGTACTTTAATTGTTGCAAAGACTCCATTCTATGCTACTAAGGGTGGTCAGGAAGCGGATAAAGGTATAATAAAATCTGCGAATGCAGAATTTGAAGTTAAAGATGTTATTGCTCTTGCAAATGGTGTATCCGGACATGTTGGTGTAGTAACGAAGGGACAGTTTGTTGTTGGTGATGAAGTAGAACTTATTATTAATGAAGACCTTAGAAAAAATACTGCTAAGAACCATAGCGCAACTCATCTTCTTCAGGCGGCATTGCGTCAGGTATTAGGAAATCATGTTGAACAGGCAGGTTCTCATGTAACGGATAACGAACTTCGTTTTGACTTTACTCATTTCTCCGCTATGACAACGGAAGAAATTCTGAAGGTTGAAAAGATTGTAAATGAAAAAATCGCTGCTTTCTTAGATGTTAACACTGATGTTATGGATCTGGATGAAGCTAAGAAGAGCGGTGCTATGGCTTTATTTGGAGAGAAATACGGAGATAAAGTTCGTGTCGTTAAGATGGGCGATTTCTCTAAAGAACTTTGCGGTGGTACGCATGTAGGAAATACGGGAACCATCGGTATGTTCAAGATTGTATCGGAAGGCAGTGTTGCTTCTGGCGTAAGAAGAATTACGGCAATTACCAGCCAGGGCGTTTTAGATTTCTATAGAAAGATGGAAAAAGCTTTTAATGAAGCAGCTGCAAAAGCAAAAGTTGAGCCAGAACAGTTAGCTAAGAAGATTGAAGACCTTCAGGCACAGATTAAAGACCTTCAAGGCGAAATTAATAAGATGAAGAGTGCTTCTGCAAAAGATGCTTTAGGCGAGATTACTACAGAAGTTGTTAATGGAATCAATCTTGTTGTCCAGAAATTACAGGGCGTTGATATGAATCAGCTTCGTGAATTAGGCGATCAGATTAAAGAAAAGATTAGCGAAGGTGTTGTAGTTCTTGCTTCGGAATTAGATGGAAAAGTAAATCTGATTGTTACTGCTACCGATGGCGCACAGAAACAAGGTGCTCATGCAGGTAATATTATTAAAGCAATTGCTCCTATCGTTGGTGGAGGCGGCGGTGGACGTCCGAACATGGCTCAGGCAGGCGGAAAGAATCCGGCAGGAATTGATGAAGCTTTAGAGAAAGTAAAAACTTTACTGTAAATAATAATTCTTGACTTATGATGAACCGTAGAAAAAACAATTGGTATTTTGATGGATGGATGAGCCGTAAAGAGCTCACTCCATCCGGAAGATGGCGCACCGTATGGGAATATAATGATGACTATTACGGCTTTGATTTGCAACCAAAACAGTTAAAATTGCTGAAATATGCTTTCATTTTTATTCCAGCACTGATTCTTGTGGTTTGGTTTGCCTCTTCATTAACCAGGTCCATTGGCCGTGACACGGTCCTTTATGTAGGAGCTTTTTGGTATGCAACCGCAATTCCTATGGTTTATATGGTGATTGGAGCTATCGGGGCCTTTAAAATTAAGGAAAAGATGACCTACCGAGACCTTTATGCTTGTTATCGTAGATTGATGGTTTCCAGTTGGTTTATCGCACCATTGTTTTTCCTATCAATCGTTGGAGATATCGTTTTTCTTGTTTTGTATAAAGATTACTTTTCAATACAAACAGAACTACCTTGGTTAATTGGTGCATTTATTGATTTTTTGTTAGCGGTTTTGCTATTTATTGTTCAATTGAAAAACAAGTCGAAGATTGTACAACTGCAATCAAAATCAGAAGATGAATAAAGACATTAAACAGGCGGCAAAAAAATGCCGCCTGTGTTTTATTTTTCGGAAAAATAACCGGAAACAGCACGTAATAATTTTGTAATAGATTTTTAACCTAAAATCAAAGATTATTTGCTAAAATATTCACAATTGATTGTGAAAATAATCAAATATTTTTGTTATATATGTACACCCCGAAAGAGGCTTTTTATGCGATGTAAAGAATGTGGAATAGAAGTTAACAGTACGGACGTATTTTGTCCAAAATGCGGAGCTCCCTTGCGTATTACTGCTGACTATGAATTGATACAGGCTGAAATTGGCGGCAAGGTTGATAAATTCATGAACGACAAGGATGTGCATCCTGTTAAAAGACACCGTAAAACTAGCCCAACAGAAAAAAAGTCTTATGATGGCAGAACGATAGCTGTTCCTGCAGCAGTTACTTCAAAACCAGGAGCTGAAATTACTATTATCGGTGAGAAACCGAGAGATGAGAATAGTGAGTATGATACCATAGCTATCACTAAGGCAATTTATGGAAAAGATAGTATTTTTGCAGCAGATGGGAAATTAGATGTTACAGAAGAAGATTCTTATCCAGTAAGCGATACAGTGTCTGTTTATGATGATAGTGATACGGAAACAGAGGATGTTTACGAAGAAGTGGATGAAGCAACTTTGGAACGTTCTAAAAATAACCGGATTAACAAAAATCAGAAACCTAATAGATCGGATAATAAAGAGTATTATCGGATTAAAGTTCGGGCTCGCGAACGTAAGAAAAAGAAACAAAGACTGATTATTCTCATTGCGGCCATTGCTGTAGTTGTTATTGGAGCGATTGTTGGCATTATTATTGCGACTTCTTCTAAAAAAGAAAATAATCAAGAAGAAGAACTTGCGGATGAAATCACATGCAACCTTATAGAGGGCGGTTCTTATTCTGCACCTCTTGAAATCATTTTAAAATCAGAGAAAGATTATTTGATTCGTTATTCCTTAGACGGTTCCGATCCTTCCACCAAATCAGAAAAATATGGTCAACCAATTCAATTGGATAATGAAGATGCCTCGCCAGAAGGCACCACTTATACCTTGAAGGCTGCTTCTTACAATAATTCCATAAAAAAGACTACTTTTACCGTTAATTTCACTTTAACCACTACGAGTGTGGAAGCCCCTTATATGGATTTGGAAAGCGGTGATTATTACGAAAAGGAATATATCGGTATCTATGGTCCAGAGGGGGCAGCTATATATTATACCTATGATGGATCTACACCTTCCGTTCTTTCAACGCTATATACTGAACCGATTGCCATGGAGCGTGGAAATCATATTCTGAATGCCATTGCTGTGGATAAAAACGGTATTCAAAGTGAAGTGACTTCCTGTGTATATAATCTGGTAATTGAATCTTATTATACCTATGATGAGGCATTAGCTATTGTTATGGATGAATTATTGGCTCAAGGTTTGATTGAATCGAATGAACCAGATGAGAATAAGCAATATCCAGTTCCTGGTGGTGGCACCAGAAGGATTATTAATGGTGGAATTGCTTTAATTGATAATGAACAATACTATGTTATCCAGGTTGACTTTACGAATGATGGCTCTACCGTTCAGGCGACTACTTATTATGGTGTAAATGATCAGGATGGAGAAGTTAATAAGTTAAATAAATCAGGAATGGAGTTTACAATTGCCTGATGATTAAAATAATTGCTGTTGGAAAAATAAAAGAAGATTTTTATACAAAAGCTATTGAGGAATATAGTAAACGTTTAAGTGCCTATACGAAAATAGCAATCGTTCAGGTTCCAGATGAGAAGTGTGATGACCGCACAAAAGAAAAAGAAGCGGAAGGAATTTTAAAAAACATTAAAGATTCGGAATATGTCATTACGTTGGAAATTAAAGGAAAAAAGCTAACGTCCGAAGGTCTGGCTGATTTTATTAATAAGCTGGAAATTGATGGACATTCCGACATCACATTTGTCATCGGGGGATCCCTTGGTCTTCATGAATCTGTTTCTAAACGAGCGGATTTTAAATTAAGTTTTTCTGATATGACGTTCCCTCATCAATTAATGCGCGTCATTTTGCTGGAGCAGATTTATCGTTCCTTTAAAATCATTAAACATGAACCTTATCACAAATAGTTCACTTTACATTGTTACCATCTGGATGTAAAATTATTTTTGCGTTTATACTTATGGAGGTAAACAAATGGATACATTGAAAATATATGATGTGGAAAACATCGGCGAAGTTGAAGTTACGGAAGACGTTATTGCAATTATTGCCGGTCTTGCAGCTACTGAAGTTGAAGGCGTTTATTCTATGGCTGGAAACATTACGAATGAAATCGTTGCGAAACTCGGACGAAAGAATTGGCATCCGGAGTTAATGTCAGCATTGTAGAAAATGTTGTTAAAGTAATTCTTAGCCTGGTGATTGAAACCGGATACAATATACCGGAAGTTTGCAAGGTGGTTCAGCAAAGGGTTATTGCGGCAATCGAAAGCATGACTGGACTGAAAGTAGATTCCGTAGACATCAAAATCGCTAATGTGAACATTGACAACAAATAAAAGCTAATTTTTTAAAGGGTGTCTTCAAGACACCCTTTTATCGTGTAAAAGGAAATAATTATGAGAATAGACCGTAGAACAGAATTAAGAGAAGCAACGTTTTTACTGTTATTCCGGGTGGATTTTCATCAGGAGAAGGATCTGCAATGGCAGATAAAAAACTTTTTTGACGGAGAAGACGATGTCTTCTCTGAGAAGGAAAAAGAATTTATTGGAAACAAAGTATTACGTATTGCTGAAATCATTGAATCCATAGATGCTGCCTTGAATGAAATCAGTATTGGATGGAAAGTAAAAAGAATGGCAAAAGTTGATTTAACCATTCTTCGTCTGGCTTATTACGAAATTAACTATGACGAAAATGTTCCTGTTTCGACAGCGATTAATGAGGCAGTAGAACTTGCAAAGAGTTATGGAGAAGAAACTAGTCCATCCTTTGTTAACGGAATTTTAGCAAAAGTTGTAAAAAATGAAAACTAGTCAGAACGTTTATACGGTCAAACAGGTCAATTTATATATCAAGCGCTTGTTTAATGATGACTTCATTTTAAACAATATATATATCAAAGGTGAAGTATCCAATTGCAAGTATCATTCTACCGGACATATCTATTTTTCTTTAAAAGATGAGTCTGGTGTTTTAGCTGCAGTTATGTGGAGAAGCGATGCTGCGAAACTTCGGTTCCGTTTGGAAGATGGGATGCAGGTCGTTG
>JAKSRL010000074.1 GCA_024403635.1 Lachnospiraceae bacterium
CCTTTTTCCTTCGCTGCAACTAAATCTATTTTGTCAAAACCTACGCCTTCCACCTGAATGAATTTCAGATTTGGACACTGATCCATAAACTCTCTTGAAACTGCCATTGGAGAACCAATAACCATAACTTCCGCATCTTTCGATAATTCTAAAAGTTCTTCTGTACTGATTCTATCTTTTCCAAAAACAATATCCCAATCGGAAGGATAGGTAAGTCCATAGTTTGCAAAGCGGTTTGCTGGCAATGCAGATACAATTATTCTCATATCATTCTCCTTTATTTCATTTTCTTTATTTTATCATTCTGCATAAAAAAAGGAAGAGCTTTTTGCCCTTCCTTGTAACAGCTCGTAGGAGAATTGAACTCCTGATTCCGCCTTGAGAGGGCGGCGTCTTAACCACTTGACCAACGAGCCATAAAACGTACTGTGTTAGTATACGGTAAGGTGCTTAAAATGGCAAGAACTTTTTCCTTCCATTTATCAAATTTTTACTACCCCATTGTACAGCACGCGCATTTTATATTCTGGAAACTCACGATCAAAATGAATATGTCCAGCGAACCACTTGTCATATTCTACGTTTTCCATAATCAAATCCAGAAAATGCTCTACCGGACTCTGGTAATCTACATAATCAGAGTAAACTTCATAAATGCTTTTACGGACTTTCTCCGGTAAGGTATGGGTAATAATATAATTTACTTTATTCCCCACTTTTCCGAGATTATCAAAAGCCTCTTTCAACTCAGCCTCGTCCGGTTCCTCCTGATGCCACCAGCTAACTCCTTCTTCCCGGAACACTTTATCTACACTAGTAGCTCCGCCCATAATAAAAAAGCGCAATCCTTCAATGGTAAAAATCTGTCCATTCATCAGATGAAACACATTTTCACGGATTTTATGAACTTTTCCACCATTCCATTCCCGGACTGGGTAACTGTATAAAGCATCATAATTTTCATGATTTCCGCGTACAAACAATGTCGTATAATTCCGGTCATTATGAAAATCCAAAACCGAATCAGACACCACCAAAATCGCCCGCAATAATCAGGCAGTCCTCTCTGGTCAAAAGTTTCTGCTCTGGAAAATTCTCTTCATTTATTTTTTTCACATCCATCATCCGATGGGTGTCTCCAGTCACATATATCATAGAATCTATTTAAAAATCAATGGAACATCTTTACGAGGAACAGTGCAGAAATATTCCGCTTCGTAATATCCAATCGCCATAGAAATTACGCAATGCTTATCTGCTGGAATATTATATTTTGCACGTAATTCTTCGGAATTCATCGCAGCATTTGCTAATCCAATATAGCAGAATCCTAAGTCTTGAACCTGAACCATCTGCGCCATGGTAGCTGCACATAAAGTACCATCCACATCGCTAGGAGAAAATACCATAATAACCAGTGGAGCGCCATAGAAGATTCCGTCTTTTCCTTCCTCTTTGAACTCTTTATATTTTGCAAGAAACATATCAGCAACTTTCGGGTTGGTCTCTTTCATAGACTCTCCCAGTTCACCTAATTTTTCGCTGATATCTGCCACCAGTTCGTCAATTTCTGCCGGCTCATTTAATACCATTAAGGCATTCTGCTGACAGTTCTTCGCTGTTGGTGCATATTTTGCAACTTCCAGAATTTTATTCAGTTTTACGGTAGAAACTTCCTGATCATTAAAAGAACGAACGCTTCTTCTGGTAATAATATCATTTCTTACCTGATAAGACATGGTTTTATTGATAAACTGTAATTCTTCTACTTCTTCGATATCATATCCATCGCCATCAATCCATAATACTTCTTTTGGACATCCGGCCATACAATGACCACAGAAAATACATTTGGTTGCATCATATTTTACATCGGTTCCATCTAATGACAGACAATGCATGGTACATTCATTCACACAGGTATTATACTGAATATATAAATTCTGATTAATATGTAACATTTCGTTTTTTCTTTTGTGTATATCTTTTGCTATCGCAATAAATTATATTATTATTTTTCTTTTTTTGAAAGAACTTTTATTTTAGAAAATCCATAATACTAAGCTGGCTGGATTCCGGCATATTTCCTAGCAGTCCTAACGAATACAGCTTATCCGTCATGGTTCCGGACAACTTCGTTCTAGACTTCAGCTCTTCTCTGGAAGTAAATTTTCCCTTTGCTGCTTCTTCCTCTAAAGCAACTGCTGCTTTTTCTCCCATGCCGTCAATTGCCTGGAAGGATGGCATCAGTTTTCCGTCAAAAATCCGGAATTTAGAAGCACCGGCTTTGTAAATATCTATCGGTATGAAGTCAAAGCCACGAGCGTACATTTCCTCAACATTATACATGTATTTCAAAAGATCGTTATCCTTTGGAGTATCCGTTCCTTGTTCAATTCTTCCTTTGATAAGAGCCATCTCTTCTCTTAAATGATCCAGCCCCTGACACATCTTCTCATAATCAAAGGAAGATGCCCGGATACTGAAAAAGGCTGCGTAATATTCTAACGGATAGAATATCTTGAAATATGCAATTCGATAAGCCATCATAACGTAAGCTACCGCATGTGCCTTCGGGAACATATACTGAATTTTCGTACAGGACCATAAATACCAATCCGGAACATTCTGTGCTTTCATTGCAGCTTCCCGCTCCGGCCACTTCTTCGCCTTACCTGCAGCTACCTTTCCTTTTCGCACATTCTCCATAATATCGAAGGACATGGCTGGTTCTACGCCCATTCCAATCAGATACAGCATAATATCATCACGGGTACAAATACAGGTAGAAAGGGTTGCTTTTTCTTCTTTAATCAGAGTTTCTGCATTTCCTAGCCACACATCCGTACCATGGGAAAGCCCGGCAATTCGAACCAGATCGGAATAATTCTTTGGTTTCGTATCCACAAGCATCTGCATAACAAAATCCGTACCAAATTCCGGAACGCCTAAGGTTCCTAACGGATGCTGAATATCGTCCGGAGTAATACCTAAAACTTCCGTTCCTTCAAACAGTTTCATAACCTCCGGATTATCTAGTTTGATGGACTTCGCATCAAATCCAGTTAAATCCTCCAGCATACGAATCATCGTCGGATCATCGTGTCCAAGAATATCCAATTTTAACAAGTTATGGTCGATACTGTGATATTCAAAATGCGTTGTGACAATATTCTTTTCCGCATCATTCGCCGGAAACTGAACCGGAGTAAAGGAATAAATTTCCTCGCCATGCGGAAGAACAACGATTCCTCCCGGATGCTGGCCGGTGCTTCTCTTTACGCCGGTACAAGCAGCAATAATACGGTTCATTTCGCATTTTTTCAAAGATTTATTATGGTCTTCAAAATAATGTTTTACATATCCATAAACCGTCTTATCTTGCAATTTAGAAATCGTTCCGGCTTTAAAGGTATGACCTCTGCCAAAAATTACTTCTGTATAATCATGAGCGTTCGACTGATATTCCCCAGAGAAATTCAAGTCAATATCAGGCTCTTTGTCGCCCTTAAATCCAAGAAAGGTTTCGAACGGAATATCAAATCCATCTTTAATCAAAGGCGTTCCACATACTGGGCAGTCTTTATCTGGCATATCACAGCCCGCGCCGCCTGCATAAGCATTGACTTCCTCGGAATCGAATTCACTGTAGAAGCAATGTGGACAACGGTAATGTGGCTTCAACGGATTTACTTCCGTAATACCAGACATGGTAGCTGCTAAAGAGGAGCCTACCGATCCTCGAGAGCCTACCAAATATCCGTCACTAACGCTTTTTTGTACCAACTCTCTCGCAATAATATACATAACCGAATAACCGTTGGAAATAATGGACGTCAGCTCTTTTTCCAGACGCTCCACTACGATGTCCGGCAATTCCGGACCATACATACTATGAGCGGTCTCATAGCAGATATTTCTTAAATTTTCATCGGAATTTTCAATAACCGGTGGACATTTATCTGGTCTTACAGGCTCAATTTTTTCAATCATATCGGCAATGATATTTGTATTCTCAATAACAATCTCATTGGCGATTTCTTCTCCTAAATAAGCAAACTCCGCCAGCATTTCTTCGGTGGTACGAAGATAGAATGGGCCAGGATCGTCCGCATCCGCGTATTTCTGGCTGTCCAAAATAATATGACGATAAATCTCATCTTCTGGATTGAGGAAATGGACGTCTCCGGTTGCAACAACCAGTTTTCCATGCTTTTTACCCAATTCATAAATCTGTCGGTTAATTTTCTGAATTTCGGAAGCATCTTTCAGCATATGGCCTTTAATTTCTTTATGTTTCGACCGATATTCCGGATCATTATTCTTTTGATAATTTCGAACCAGAAACTCATTATTGGCTACGCGCTGAATTTCTCAGTAACCGTAGTAATTTACCAGCTCCTCAATCCGTGCTTCTGGCTCCTTACTAAGAATCGCATCATAAAGCTCGCCCATAACACAGGCGCTACCAAGAATCAGGCCTTCTCTATATTTATTTAGAACGCTCTTTGGAATTCGTGGACGACGGCTGAAATAATTAATATGGGCATAAGAAACCAGACGGTAAAGATTCCGTCTTCCGGTTTCGTTAGCTGCCAGAATAATTACGTGATAATACTTCCCTTTTTTAACTTTTTCGATTCGTTCTTCTTCTGCTGGGTCCGGAATCTTCGGAACCTCATCTGGAATCGCACTCCAGCGCCGAAGTTCAATGTCTTCCTCAGAGTCTGGATCTTGAACAATCGGGTCATCTAAATCGTCTACAAGATAGCCTTCCACGCCATAAATCACTTTGAAATCCGTATCCCTCATATCCTGAAGTTTATGGAACGCATCGGTAAAGCCCTGAACTACGCCATGGTCCGTAATGGCAACGGACTTATGGCCCCATTTAATGGCGGTATCAATTAAATCATTAATTGGCGTAAGAGCGTCCATATCGGAATACTGGGTATGCAAATGAAGCTCCACTCTCTTCTTCGGAGCATTATCCATTCTGGAAGATAACGGTTCCTTTGAAACGCGAATTCCAGAAACTCTGGTCATTAAAATCTCCCCTTCAAAGTTGTCATATTCCACTTTGCCTCGGGCCTCAATTACCAGTCCTTTTTTCAGTTTGCCCGGAAGTTCTTCTTCGCCGTCTTTAATAAATATTTTTATGGAAATACTGTCTTTTCGATCCGTTACCGATAATTTCAGAATTTTAAATCCATTCTTCGTAACGGTCATTTCATTTTCAAAAATCTGGCCACGGATAATAACATCCCTCATATCCGTAATAATATCTGAGATTTCCGTAGCTACGCCATCAAAGGATTTGCCATAAAGCATGTCCGGATCTGGCTCATTTTTCTTGGATGGAGCATATTTTCTCTTCGCTACGCCTCCACCACCTGGAGCATAACTTGACGGAGCTTTCGTAGGAGCCTTCGGCTGTGGTGCAGGCTGAGAAGCTTCTTTTTTCTCTGGTGCTGCAACATAAGCGCCAGAACCAGCTTCCGCATACTCATATCCATTTTCATACTCAATCCGGCAACTCATAATGTTATTTAACACCTGGCATGCCAGTTCATTTTCCATTTTGCGGAAATTTTCCGTGGTAATCATCTGGTTTGGAGAAATCTTTACACGCAAAAAATTCCCTGATTTTACCAGAGATACGGCAACTACTTCTACTCCTTGAAAAACACTCTTTAAGGGTTCCTCTACTTGTAAAGTTTTAAATGCGTCAAAAAAATTCATACTAGTTCCAGTGATCTAATTCCTTTTTCAAAGCCGGAAGTAATTCTTCTTCCGGAAGTTTTTGCATGATTTCACCATGTTTAATCAACAACCCGCAACCTTTTCCACCGGCAATTCCGATATCTGCTTCTTTCGCTTCTCCCGGTCCATTGACGATGCATCCCATAACTGCAACCTTAATTGGAAGATCGTAGCCAGTGCACATTGTTTCTACCTTGTCTGCCAAGCCAATCAGGTCAATTTCTGTTCTTCCACAGGTCGGACAGGAAATAACGGTAATTCCTTCTTTCCGTAATCCAAGATTTCTTAAAATCTGTTTTGCAGATTTTATTTCTTCTATCGGATTTCCCGTAAGCGATACTCGGATGGTATCCCCGATTCCCTGGTTTAATATAATTCCTAAACCTAAAGCAGATTTTATATTACCGGAATACACCGTACCAGCTTCTGTAATGCCTACATGGAGAGGATACAAGGTCTCCTGAGCAATCCGTTCGTGAGCTTTGGCACACATGACAACATCAGAGCTCTTAATACTGATTACCAAATTGTCATAGCCAAAGTCTTCGATGATTTTTACTTTATCCAAAGCGCTTTCCACTAATCCTTCTGCGGTCACGCCCTTATATTTTTCTACTAATTCTTTTTCCAAAGAACCGGAATTTACTCCGACACGAATTGGAATACTCCGTTCCTTGGCACAATCGATTACCGCTTTAATTTTATCGGGTCCGCCAATATTTCCCGGATTAATACGGATTTTATCCGCTCCATTTTCCATAGCAAGAATCGCCAGTTTATAGTCAAAATGAATATCTGCTACTAATGGAATTTGAATATTGTCTTTGATTTCCCGAAAAGCTTTCGCAGCTTCCTCCGTATTTGCAGTACAACGGATAATCTGGCACCCAGCGGCTTCTAACTCATGAATCTGTTCTACGGTAGCTTTTACGTCTGCCGTTTTCGTATTGGTCATGGACTGGATGGCAATAGGCGAGCCTCCCCCAATTACTACACCTCCGATATTAATTTGTTTCGTTTTTTCTCTATGGTTCATATTTTTTCCCTGAATTAGAAAAATTTCGTAATATCATTTATCAAAACAACAATCGCCAGAATCATAATCAGCACCGCTCCCACAACGGTAATAATGCCTTCATGCTTCTTGTTGATTGGTTTTCTGCGGATGGCTTCGATGATTAAAAGCAGGAACTTACCGCCATCCATCGCTGGAATTGGAAGGAGATTAATCACTCCCAAATTGGCACTTAAAAGGATGACAATGCTCAGCATATTAATCAAGGTGGCAAAAAATCCAGCCGGTGCAGAAGCGTCATAAGTGGTTCCAATTACTTCCACAATTCCAACTGGTCCGGAAAGCATATCCAAAGATCCTCTTCCAGAAAACAGAAAGCCGATTCCCTTAAATACCGATAAAATCTGATACCTCATTTCGGCAAAGGAATATTTTAATACGCCACCTACGTTGGTTTTCTGCTTTGCAATATTGTAATCAAAACCTAAAACATAGGCAGATGCCTTCTGTGGCATAACGTCCGTTTCTTTTACAACGCCCCGATGGAGGTATTTAATATGAATCGGATTAGCCGTAATCGGGTGCTCATTAAAATAGTTCCCTAAATCCTGTCCGGTTTTAATCTCGGTATCTGCAATCTGTAGAATAACATCTCCCTGGTCTAACCCAGATTGTTCAAAAGGACCACCTTCTGTGATTTCCGCAATTTTTGCCTCGTTTTCATTTGTGTAATAAGACAAGCCTAAAATGTAATAGTCTACTTTTTGTGGAAAGACACGAATCTTTTGTTTTTTCCCGTCACGAAGATAAGTGATGGTGATCGCTTCTTTATCCGATTCCAGTGGATGGAGATACTCTTCCAGGTATATTTCCCGGCCAAAATTAATTGCTTCTCCATTGTAATTCGTGATGATATCGCCTTCTCTTAAACCAGCTTCATAAACCGGAGAGCCTTCTGCAACATAAGTTACGGTAGCTGGATCATAACCACTGGTTCCAATCACAATGACAGAAAGAATAAAAGCGAGAAAGAAATTAAATACCGGTCCTGCTAATATGATGCTCATTCTGGCCCAAACGGATTTCTTATCAAAAGAACGTTCATCATCCGTCTCATCATCCTCATCTTCTAAAGCGCCCAGCATCTGGCAAGAACCGCCAAACGGAATGGCTTTCCAGGAAAACCGGGTGCCACTTTTCGCTACATGGCTGACAATTCTTGGACCGAATCCAATGGAGAATTCTTTTACAAAGACTCCATTTTTCTTCGCCAGAAGAAAATGTCCAAACTCATGGACAAGAACGAGTATTCCTAATATTACGATGGCTAAAACTATGCTGATAAAACTCATTTTAATCCTTTATTTGTTCATTATGGATTCACCTAAACTGATAATTTCATCTAAAGTTGGATTTGCAATCAGGTGGTGCTCCTTCATTTCCTTTTCAATCCTGTCGGAAATATCCAAATAAGATATTTCTCCGGCAATAAACTCCTTCACTGCCCGTTCATTGGCTGCATTAAATACCGTAGGCATAGAGCCGCCAATCGTAATGGCTTCATAAGCCAACTTCAAGGCCTTAAAGGTATCCGTATCCGGCTTTTCAAACGTAATCTGACCTAATTCGAAGAAGTCCACCCTCTTTCCCGGAAGGAATCTTCTTTCCGGATATAGAAGTGCGTACTGAATCGGTATTTTCATATCCGGCGTTCCCAGTTGGGCAATGATGGCTCCGTCGTTATACTGAACTGCGGAATGAACGATACTCTGAGGCTGAATCACTACTTGAATCTGCTCCGGCATTACATCAAATAACCATTTTGCTTCCATCACTTCCAACCCTTTATTTGCTAAGGTTGAGGAATCAATGGTTACTTTCATTCCCATAGACCAGTTTGGATGCTTTAAGGCATCTTCCAAGCGAATTCCTTTCAGCTGCTCCCTGGTATAGCCACGGAACGGACCACCAGATGCCGTCAAAATAATTTTATCAATCGATTTTTCCGGTTCTCCCTGAAGGCTCTGGAAAATTGCACTATGCTCAGAGTCTACCGGATAAATGTTAATATTCTGTTTTCTAGCTTCCGCCATAATCCTACTTCCGGCGCAAACCAGAGTTTCTTTATTGGCTAAAGCAATGTCTTTTCCAGCCCGAATCGCAGCCATCGTCGGGCGAATACCAACCATACCTACACTGGCAGTCACTACGATATTGCTCTCTTCAAAGACCGCTACATCAATCAGCCCTTCCATTCCACTAACGACTTTTATGCTGTTGAAATTGAAATCACAAGGAGCTAAGTCCTTTAATTCCCGGAAAAGACCTTCTACATTTTTTTCGTCATCAACGCAAACAAGTTTTGGAGCAAACTCCAAAATTTGTTGTGCGAGAAGTTTTATATTATTGT
>JAKSRL010000075.1 GCA_024403635.1 Lachnospiraceae bacterium
TTCGCTCATGCCGCCAGAGCCGATTTTCTCAAGAATTTCGTACCGATCTTCAATAAACGAGCCAACTCGTATCATATATTTCCGCCTTTCAAAGAGGTTACTCTCTTGTTATTAAAACTGCTGCAATATTATCTCTTCCACCAGCATCATTTGCCAATTGAATCAATTTCTCAACTTTTGCCCGAAGGCTGTTATTGGAATTCACAACTTGTCTTATTGTATGTTCGCTGACCATGTTATACAGACCATCTGAACATAATAAAATAGTCTCACCATATTCCATCTTGACCTGGAAATAATCCGGAACTACCGAAGCTTCTGCGCCGATAGCTCTAGTGATAACATTATTTTTCTTATGGAATCTAGCTTCATCTTTTGAGATTTTGCCTTCCCGGATCAATTCACCTACGTAGGAGTGGTCCCAGGTAATCTGGGTAATGTCATCGCCAATAATATAAGCTCGGGAATCTCCCACATTAAGAATATATGCCGTATCATCTCGTACGGTCGCTGCTACTAAAGTCGTAGCCATTCCCGCATACTCCGGCTCTTTTCCTTTTCGGTAGATTAACTCGTTTACTTTATTGACGGCCTCTCGATAGATGGAAAGGGGCATTCTGGAGTCGGACTCTTCTACCAAATCAAAGAAGATTTCTGCCGTATTTTCAGAGGCGAATTCTCCGGCATTATGGCCACCTAATCCGTCGCATACCACATATAAGTTATCCAGGTTTCCAATAGGTTCGTCACATTCCAAAGAATAATCCTGATTGAATTTTCTGGCTTTTCCGATATCTGTATTACCGTAAGACCTCAAGATTTCCTCCTTACAAGCTGTCCGCAGGCGCCGCTGATATCACGGCCCATTTCGCGTCTTCTTGTTGCTGTTACATGTTCCTTCTCTAATATTTCCTGAAACTTCTTAATATCCTTTTCTTTCGCTGCTCCGTAGTTGTTCTCCGGCGTTGGATTTACCGGAATCAGGTTTACATGGGTACCCTTTCCTTTCAGAAGGTCTGCCAGTTCCCTCGCATGCTCCGGTTTATCGTTAATACCATCTATTAAACAATATTCAAAAGTGACTCTTCTGCCCGTTTCCTTAAAATAAGTTTCACAGGCATCCAGAATCTCCTGAATCGAATATTTCTTAGCTATCGGCATAATTCTCTTTCGAATTTCATCATTCGGGGCATGAAGAGAAAGCGCCAAAGTAACCTTTAGTTGTTCTTTACATAACCTTATTATAGCGGGTACGATGCCGCATGTGGATATTGTAATATTTCTCTGGCTTATATGCAAGGCATTTTCATCGCTCACAAGACGTACAAAACCTACTACATTGTCATAATTTACAAGGGGTTCCCCCATTCCCATAATGACAATATTGGATACTCTTTCGCCAATATCTTTCTGGATTTCATAGACCTGATCCAGAATCTCTGAAGTGGTCAGGTCACGGACACATCCGTCAATGGTAGAAGCACAGAAGGAGCAGCCCATGGCACATCCTACCTGAGAAGAAACGCAAACGCTATTGCCATGTTTATACCGCATCATAACGCTTTCGATTAAGTTACCATCACAAAGCTCAAACAGATACTTTTTCGTCCCGTCAATCTCGGAAGTCAGCACCTGTTTCTTGGTAATATTCCGAATTTCACATTTCTCCTTCAGCTCTGCTTTTAAGGCATCAGAAAGATTCGTCATTTCTTCAAAACTATTAACGCATTTTTCATGAAGCCAAGAAAAAATCTGGTCTGCCCGGAATTTTGGCTGGCCGAGCTCTGCCATAAGAGCTTTCAGTTCGTTATATTGTAAAGATTTTATATCAATTTTGTTTTCCATTTTATTTTCTCTTTAATACCGCTATATAAAAACCGTCACTGTTGTCCCTGCCTGGTAAGAATTTCTTTTCTTTCTGTAATTCAAACGGATAATTGTCTATAAACCATTGGACATTGTCCGAATTTTCTCCCTGATTCACGGTACAAGTACTGTAGAGCAATAACCCGTCTGGTTTTACATAACTTTGTACTACGGAAAGGATGTTCCTTTGAAGTTGTTCTAACTCTTTTAAGTCTTTTTCTTTTACCCGCCATTTAATATCCGGCTTATTTCCAATAACTCCCAGGCCGGAACATGGAAGATCCGCGACTACCAGATCTGCGATTTCAACCAGACTTTCATCCAGATGTAATGCATCCCAAACTTGACATTCCACATTGCTCAGACCCAGACGTTCCTTATTTTCTTCAATTAGTCTCGTTTTTTCCGGAGTTAAATCTCTGGAGATAATTCTTGTCCCTGGGTATTTTTCCGCAAGGTGAGTACTCTTTCCCCCAGGTGCTGCACAAACATCAATTATCAATTTGGGCTGTTTTCCGACGAGAGCAGCTTCTGCCTCAACTCCAATATTCATGGAACTGATGTCCTGAATAAAAATAAAACCTTTTTTATAGGCATTCAGTTCCGTTAATTTTTCAAAGCCGCTAATATATACGGCTTCCTTGATTTCTTCGTCTTCTTCTACCTTACAGCCGTCTTCTATCAGACTCTTTATGATTCTTTCTTTTGATTCACTTCTCAGATTCAATCGTACCGAAACATTCTTGCCCGGTTCCAGACAAGCATAAAAGAAACCTTCTGCTACTTCTTTTCCTTCCTGCTGAACCATTTTTTCATAAAACCATTTCGGTGTACAGCATCTTACATTATCCGGAAGATTCTCCGGCATGCCGTTTCTTTGGATATTTCTTAACACTCCATTTACAAAGCCGGTAAGACCACCAAAGCCCTTTTTCTTTGTCAGAAGAACTGCTTCGTTAATTGCAGCATGGTCTGGCACCGAATCCATGAAAAAAAGCTGATAAACGCTTAATCGCAATATATTTCTTATAACCGGTTTCATTTTCTGGGTATTCGTTTTGGAGTAAGCATTGATTACATAATCAATTAAAATCAAACGTTCTAACACGCCAGTGAAAAGCCGAGTAACAAAAGCACGTTCCTGACCATTCAGGTCATTGAAAGAAAAAGTATCCTTAACCACAATGTGGCTGAAGCCCCCTTTTTCCAGGGTTTCAACCAACATCGTACATACTATATTCCTTAAGTTCTTTTCTGTGTCTTTTGCCAACGTTCTTTACTCTCCAAAAACAGTTCCAATTTCAATTTTCTTTCCTCTTAAAAAGTCCGCAATGGCCATCCGTTTTTTCCCTTCCATCTGAACTTCCTTCAGCGAAAGAGAGTCATCACCACACTTTATGATTAAAAGGGTCTTTCCAGAAGCAATAACCGTTCCTGGTTTCTCCTGTTCTGCAGAATCCGAAACAACGTCTGCATCCCACAATTTAAAGGTCTTTCCTTCCAAAGAAGTATAAGCTGTTGGCCACGGATTTAAGGCCCGAATCATCCGTTCAATTTCTTCTGCAGACTTGGAAAAGTCGATGCGTCCGTCTTCTTTAGAAATCTGCTTCATGTAAGTATGCTCTGCTTCATTCTGTGGATGAGGAACAATGGTTCCTGCTTCCAACCCAACAATAACTTTTAACAGCATTTCCGCACCTTTCGCTGCCGCTTTTTCTTCCAAAGAGCTTACGGTTTCTTTTGGATCTAACGGAAATTTTTCCTGAGCTAAAATATCTCCGGCATCTAAACGCTCTGCCATTTCCATAATGGTAACGCCGGTTACTTCATCTCCGTTCAGAATCGGTCCGATTAATGGGCCTGCTCCACGGTATTTTGGAAGGAGTGATGGATGAACGTTAATACAGCCATATTTTCCCATTTCCAACAGCCGTTTCGGCAGCTTTTGAGCATAAGAGACTACCACAAAAAGATCGGACTGTAACTGTTCCAATTCATCAAGGACGTTGTCCTCTCCTACTTTTTCCGGTTGCATGACCGGAATCTCAGCATTCATTGCAGTTTCCTTTACGGGAGAAAATTTTACCGTTCTTCCACGGCCACTGCCTTTATCCGGCTGGGTTACGACGGCCAGCAGGTTATGTTCCGAGGCGATTAATTCCTTTAAGGACGGAACTGCAATATCGGATGTACCAATAAAAACAATATTCATGGATTATTCCTCGGTTGCTTCAAATTCTTCGTCAGACTCTTCGTCTTCTTCCATCATGGAAAGATCGATTAATTCCCCCTCTACTTTATCAATGTAGAGAATTCCTTCCATATGGTCACATTCATGACAGATAGCTCTTGCAAAAAGACCTTCTGCTTCCAGCTCATAAGGTTCTAAATTGCGGTCAAAAGCCTTTAAGGTAATGTGGTTCGGTCTGGTAACCATACCGAATTTTCCCGGTACGGAAAGACAACCTTCATTATCGGTCTGAGTTGCTCCTTCTCTAGGGATAATCGTTGGATTAATAATAATCAGATCCTCTCCGTTATTATGAATTAAAGGATTGATTTCCAGTTCATTTCCATCTTCATCATAATCAGGTTCCGGAGCTTCTACGGTTACAACACAGATTCTCTTTAATACACCTACCTGAATTGCAGCCAAGCCTACACCGTTGTATGCATGAACGTTTTCAATAAGGTCATCAATGAGCTCTACCGTTCTTGGAGTAAGTTCCTTTACTTCTTTTGATTTTTTTCTTAAGATTGGATCGTCTTCGTATCTCAAATTTCTTTCTGCCATTTTAATCCTCCTTACTTCCCATCATGGAAAAGTCAAACATAATGCTTAATTGTTTGTCTGGATGTTCCTCCATGTATTGTTCAATAATATCTTTTATATCGATTAAATCGTTATATTTTGCTGCCTTCAGATAAATCATCTTGCGATATTTATCACTGATTTTCGCAATGGGGGCTAGACTTGGACCGATTTTCAAAATCGACATCGGTTTCATGCCCATTGCCTCTTTTTCTTTGATTCGCCCATCAATTACCTGATTAATTTCGTTGCATTTTCTGGTCAGATAATTCTCATTTTCGCAAGCAAATAAGATGCCTAAAAGGTTCATGGCCGGAGGATATCCTAAAAGCTTCCGATAGGACATCTCATAATCATAAAAGCCTTTATAGTCCTGTTCTGCGCCTAATTTCACCGCATAATTGTCTGGAGAATAGGTTTGGATGATTACATTGCCTTTTTTACTGCCTCTTCCTGCCCGGCCGGCTGCCTGAGTCAGTAACTGGAAGGTCCGTTCTGCAGAGGCATAGTCTTCGGAATATAAAGACAAGTCTGCTGCCAGAATCCCCACTAACGTAACGTTGGCAAAATCATGGCCCTTTACAATCATCTGCGTTCCAATCAGAATATCTGCTTCGTGATTCGCAAAAGCGGACAGTATCTTTTCATGGCCTTGTTTTTCCCGGGTCGTATCGTAATCCATACGTAAGGTTTTTGCGTCCGGGTAAAGCCGGTTAATCTCTTCTTCTACCTTCTGGGTACCGGAACCAAACGTACCGATATATTTTGACCCGCAATTAGGACATTCCCTTACCATTGGCGTTTCATAGCCACAATAATGACACATTAATTTGCCATTTCTGTGAAATTTCAAAGAAACATCACAATGTGGGCATTTCATGGCTTCTCCGCACTTTCTGCAGGATACAAAGCTGGAATAGCCGCGCCGGTTAATAAATAAAATAATCTGTTCTTGTTTTTCCAGACGATTTCGGATTAATTCATCCAGTTTTCCGCTGATCATGGAGCGGTTTCCTTTTGCCAGTTCGTCTCTTAAATCAACAATTTCCACCTCCGGAAGCGTCGCTCCGGTTGCTCTATGTTCTAGGTTATATAGAGCATATTCTCCCTTTTTTGCCTTGTAATAACTTTCCACGGAAGGGGTGGCAGAACCTAAAACGACAAATCCGCCACACATCCGTGCTCTCTCTATGGCTACCTCCCGAGAAATATATCTCGGAACGTTTTCATTCTTGTAAGTAGCTTCATGTTCCTCATCGATGATGATAACCCCTAGACGAGTAAACGGAGAAAAAAGCGCGGAACGAGGTCCGATAATAATATCTACCTGACCTTGCTTTGCCTTCTCTAATTGATCATGCTTCTGAGCCGGCGTCAATTTTGAGTTAATTACGGAAATGCGGTTTCCAAATTTCTTGTAAAAACGCAAAACCGTCTGATAAGTTAATGCTATTTCCGGAATCAGGACAATGGCCTGTTTTCCTTCCGTCACCACTTTATCAATGATATCAATGTATACTTCTGTCTTTCCAGACCCCGTAACTCCCCGAATCAGGGACGGTCTGGTATCGCCGGTTTGATATCGGTTCCATATATCTTCCGAAACCGCTTTTTGCTCTGGGTTTAATTGAATGGTATATTCCTGTTTTTCTTTTATATCCAGAGCATCCCTTAAATTTTCTTTTACGTCAACCTGAATCAATCCTTCTTTTGTAAGAGAATTTAATGTGGCTGTTGAAATATTCAGTTTGTCCCTTACGATTTCGTAAGGAAGAACTTTTTCGTTCTCAATCTCTTGCAATAGTCTTAATTTAGCTACGCTTCGTTTGTCTTTTGCGTACTTTTCCAGCGCCTCTTTGATCACCGCCTCTTCTGCCTTAAGGTAAATAAATTTTTCCTGAACCGGATTGGCACTTTTCTTTACCGGAAGGACCGTCTTTAGCGCTTGATTCATGGTGGACCCATAGTTGGTCTTAATAAAATACGCTAGGCTGATCATATCGCCGTCTGCCGAAGTAGAATTCTTCACCAGACTGTCAATGGCTTTCAGTTTGTTCTCATCAAAAACAGCTTTGTCTTTGATAGCAAGGACAAAGCCTGTAATATGTTTATTGCCTTTTCCAAACGGGATATTTACCTGGCTGCCAACAGATATTTCGTCCAGTAGGCAGTCCGGAATCCGATATTCAAAAGGACGGTCAACTTTTTCATGAGATATGTCAACAATTACGTCAGCAAATTTACTCATACTGAAAACCTGTTTCCTCCAGAATCTCTTTGATGATCACGCGCTCATCAAAAGGAGTTTTCTTTCCGTTTTTATCCTGATAATCTTCATGACCTTTTCCCAGAAGAAGAACGATATCACCTTCCTGGGCATTCAAAATACTGTATTTAATCGCTTCTTTCCGGTCAGGAATAATAATATATTCCCCATGAGTTTTGCTAATTCCAGTAACAATATCGTTAATGATGTCCTCACATTTTTCCATACGGGAATTGTCTTCTGTCAGAATGGAAAAATCTGCATAGGTGCCACTCGTCTCGCCCATTTCAAATCTTCTTAATTTGGAACGGTTGCCACCGCAGCCAAACAGGCTGACGATTCGTTTTGGATTATATGCTCTCATAGCTTTCAGAATATGTTCCATAGCCATTGCATTATGGGCATAATCGATTAAAACGGTAAATTTAGAAGAAACCTTTACCGCTTCCATTCTTCCCTTAACATGAACGTCCATTAACGCTTCCTTCATGATTTCTATATCTACTCCTAAAGCGTGGCAAACAATAATTGCTGCCAGAGCATTACTTACGGAAAACTCACCAGGAGCGCTAACTTTAAACGATTCATTGATCAAGCCCTTGGTATCAAAGGACATTCCAATAAAACCATCTTCTCGTAAATACCAGATATTTTCTGCCTTTAAATCCGATTCGGATTTGCAGGAGAACGTGGAAACTTCACAGGTAGCGTTCTGAATCATCGCCGGATATTGCTCGTCATCACAGTTCAATAACCCCTTCTTGCACTGTTGGAATAAAAGGCTTTTGCAATAGACATATTCCGCAAAATCTTTATGTTCTGGCCCACCAATATGGTCCGGGCTCATATTTGTAAACATACCATAATCAAATTCAATACCTGCTACACGGCTTAATTTTAAGGCCTGACTGGACACTTCCATAACACAGATATCGCACCCGTTTTCTACCATTTTGGCAAACATTTGCTGAACATCGTAGGATTCCGGAGTGGTGGTATCGGTTTTAATAAATTCTCCACCAACATCGGCGCCAATGGTTCCAATAGTTCCCACCTTATGTCCGGCTTTGGTCAGAATATTTTGTATAAAACAGGTAATGCTCGTCTTTCCCTTAGTTCCCGTAATTCCGATGGTAGTCATCTTCTTCGCCGGATAATCAAAGAATTTCGCGCTCATCAGCGCTAAAGCTCTTCTCGTGTCTTCTACTTTGATTACCGTAATTCCTTCTGGAACTTCCACGTCTTTCTGGATAAGAATGGCGCCGGCACCTTTTGCTACAACGTCCGGAATATAGTCATGTCCGTCGGAATTCGCACCAATAAAACATAAGAAGGCACAGCCTTCCTTTGTTTTTCTGGAGTCAATAACCAAATCCGATATTTCCATATCTTCACAACCGGAAATTACTTGATACTCAATTCCTTGTAATAGTTTTTTTAAATTATTCATCGTATGTATTTTCCTTTGCCTGAAACATTTCTTCAAACGTATAGGTGTCAACCAGAATTTCCCTTGGTTTCGCTCCATTGGCTGGACCGATTGCACCCATTTCCGTCAACTGATCGATAATTCTTGCCGCACGGTTAAATCCAATGCTGAATCTTCTTTGAAGCATAGAGGAAGATGCTTTTCCCATCTCGATGCAAAGAACACCTGCTTCAAACAAGTAATCGTCATACTTACTATCGGAGGTACTTTCCTCTGTAGCACCTGTCATAGAAGTCTGGCCTGCATCCGAATTGTTCAGATAATTCTGGATTTCCTGATTTTCAACTGCATAATAATCGGAGGAATTGTTTTCCTTCAAGAAAGTAGTAACTGCATCCACTTCCTTCTCCGAAACAAACGCACCCTGAGCACGAATCGGTTTTACCATTCCGTTTGGATGGAACAGCATATCTCCATGGCCAATTAATTCCTCAGCGCCCTTCATATCCAAAATAATTCTGGATTCCAAACCAGAAGATACTCTTAAGGCAGCTTTGGATGGAACGTTCGCTTTTATCAAACCCGTGACAACATTCGCAGAAGGTCTCTGGGTCGCAATAATCAAATGAATTCCTGCAGCACGGGCTAACTGAGCTAAACGTACAATCAAGCTTTCTACTTCTTTTGCCGCCGTCATCATTAA
>JAKSRL010000076.1 GCA_024403635.1 Lachnospiraceae bacterium
CTGCGGTGCCTGCAGCTGCTACAGCTTCGTTAATGTCTGTAAGAACAACACTACCTGTTTCGATAGTTCCTGTCCAGTCAGCATCAATAGCTTTTCCATTCTTTATGCAATCAAATACATAGTCAAAGTATGGGCTCCAATCAATTCTGGAAGAGATGATAAATGTGTTAGGGCAAGCGGAGATTGTAGATCCGTTATAGGATACGTCTGGAACGCCTGCTGCTTCACATGCAGATGGAGCTCCCCAAGAGTCAGCATGCTGGCTGATCAGTTTGCATCCGCTTTTGATAAGTTTGTCAGCACATTCTTTTTCAGCTGTTTCATCATACCATGAGTTTGTGAATAAAACGTCCATTGTAACTGTTGGGCAAACACTCTTTGCGCCAAGGAAGAAGGATGTGTAACCAGATTTAACTTCTGCGTATGGATATGCACCAACATAACCCATCTTAGCTTCTTCAGCTGTGAACTGACCAGCTTCGATCATTTCATTCAGTTTTAATCCAGCTGCGATACCTGCAAGATATCTGCCTTCGTAAATTGATGCAAATGCATTGTGGTAATTGCTTAAGCCTTCTGTATGAGCTCTTGTACCTGTTGCATGTGAGAACTGAACATCTGGATTCTCTTTTGCAGCTTCGATCATATATGGTTCATGTCCAAAGCTGTCTGCAAAAACGAAATTACATCCCATTTCTACAAATTCTTCTGCTGCTACCTGAGCTTCTTCGCCCTCAGGAATACCTGTTTTGATGAAGCATGTTTCACCTTCAACAAGACCTGCTTTTTCGCAAGATGCTTTGAATGCATCGATGAAGTTCTTGTCATAAGTGGAGTTTTCATCATGTAAGCAAATTAAACCAACTTTTAATGTTGCTGGAGCTGGAGCTGGAGCGGATCCACTGCCACTTCCTGCTGGAGCTGGAGCTGGTTTTGAACCGCCACAAGCTGCAAGCATTCCAATAGCAAATACTGCTACGAAAACGAGTGCTAAAACTTTCTTTAAACCTTTCATTTTTCTAGTGCCTCCATTAAAACTTAAATAAAAATAGATATGTTTATTTCCTCAGGCAAAGCCTGTGAAAAACAGAATTATTCCTGAACAAACTTAATGCCTGTTTCAGGGTCCATGCTTTCGATTTTAGCCAGACTTTCAATACGAACGCCAGATTCTCTCAGCTTTTTGCCGCCTTCCTGGAACGTTTTTTCAATAGCGATTCCGCAGCCAACACAGGTAGCTCCTGCTTGATGAATCAAATCCATCAGCCCAACTAACGCTGCACCGTTTGCGAGAAAATCATCAATAACAAGAACGGAATCTTCTGCAGTTAAGTACTGTCTTTCGATGCGTGCCTGATAATCATTTCCATGGGTAAAGGAATGGATTTCTGTACAATAGCAGTCATCCGAAAGATTCTTTGTCTGATTTTTCTTTGCAAATAAAACAGGTACTCCAAAAGCCTGTGCTACCATGCACGCAATCGGAATACCGCTAGTTTCAATCGTTAATATTTTCGTTATTTTCTCGTTTTGGAAAAGTTTATGGAACTCTTCTCCCATAACCTGCATAAAAGGAACGTCGATCTGATGGTTCAGGAAGGAACCAACTTTCAGAACGTTGCCCGGATAAACCTTGCCCTCTTTACAGATTTTTTCTTCTAAAGCTTTCATAATATACTGCCCCAAAATGCAATCAAAGATATCACCAATAAAAAAACAGAATGTGTTACATTATCTAATGCAAATTCTGTGAACTCTAAATAACAAACACATTCTGACTTTCAGAATGGTTAGCCGGTAGTCGTAACTTAGGCGTTACGGTAGAAACTCTTGAGCCTGTGATTTTCTTTTCTCACTATCCAAAATTATACTGGCGATATTAAATTGTAATATAAACCATATATTTTGATATTAGAGGCCCAAATCAAGCCAATAACCATCTAAATATAGATTTGATAATAGCAACGAAACCGATAAAAGTCAATATGATTTCAGCTTTTCAACGCAGGTTTTTCTTGTTTTGATATTTCCCGGATTTTTTCCGTTCCAAGGCGGGTCGCACTGTCTTCAAACCAGATATCATCATAGGCTTTTTTCGGCGTATGACCCAATTTTCCCCATATTCTACGAGCCCAATATCGGATGGTGGACGGCAAGTTTACCAATAGAATCATAAAAGGTCCTAAAACGCAATTTTGCAAGGCATGACCAAACTCATGATTCTTCAAATGGGTACTGTCACTTTTATCCTTCAGGAAGACCAGACCCCATTCAGCTCCGCCCCAGTTCTTCTTTCCCAATTCAAAATACCAACACCAGCCCCATTTATGAGGTTTGTGTCCGGTCAGGAGCAAAATAAGTCCTACAAACAAGCCCGAAACAGTTTCCAAGGCTCCCCACGTGAAAGATAAAAAATAAAATAACTTTTTTGATAATTTCATGATAATAATTATAGCAATATGTGGTCAATAATCAAATAATATCCTTTTTCGTCTGTAAATTAAAAAAGCCCCTAATCGACTAAAGATGATAATTCTTCGAGTCAAACAGGGGCTTTTAAGCTTTATTATTTTGTTAAAAGTTCGTGGAGAGAACGATCGGAGTAAAACAGCAATTCTATCCGTTGCGCAATTTCCTGTTTTTTTCGCTTAATCGTACGCTCCGAGAGATTTAGTTCTTCCACCATTTCCTTAATCGGTCGTTCATTCACAAAATCCCGAAAAAGTTTTCTTTCTCTCTCATTTAAGTACAGAACACAAAGTTCCAATCGGATTCGGTCATCGGTCAGATTCAGCAATTCTGCGCAAGAGTCCTGTAACGCAAGTAATACGCTTCTCTGAAACTGCTCTGCCTGTTCCAAACGTTGATCCATTTGGCGAATTTGTCCATTATTCCGGCCAGAAGGTTCCCCAAGCGCAATTCTAGAACAAGAAGCCAAATAATAAGCCTCATCATAATTGTTTAGCAGGTTCAGTAATTCCCGGTTTCTTCGTATTTCTTCCTGAAGATGCAGGTCTGCCCTCCTTACTTTTTTATAAATATTTTCGTTTGATGTCTTTTTTAAAATTTCGGTCATTGATTTTCTCCCTCACATAAATTGATTGAAAAAATCCCCGAAAATAAAAACCTGTCATTGATGGTAGATGGTATACATCCTGGTGTCAATGTTTACATTATTACAGATATATTAATTTTAATTGAGAATTTCTTTTGAATAAAAGTTGAGATTTGAATAATTTAAGAATGTTTTTTGATGATGAATAAAATAGCTCCTGCCATACATGTCATTGATGTTATCAAAACTGCTAGCAGAATTACCCAATTGTTGGTATCGCCTGTTTCCGGCTGTCGGGTTGGAGGCTCCGTGGAAATTGATACGGTTTGAGAGACATCTTCCAAATCTGTATGTCCCACAATTACCATATCGTTCCAAGACAGAACTTCAAAGGCAACCAGCTCCGCTCCGTCAAGAGATTTCCCATTGAAAGTAAACTCCATCTTTTCCGTTCCATCAGATTCTTCTGGTATAAATTCTTTTGTTATTGAAAGGACCTCTTCTCCTTTTTCATCTCGCAGACATTCTCCGGTGTTTTTATTCATCAGCCATCCCGTCAAGATGTACTTTTCACCCGGAGCTAGATTGGTGTAAGAAACCGTATCCGTAAGATGGATTTCTTTCATTGGTGAAAGTTGTTTATTATCTGTATTCTTTTCCGTAAGAATCGTCTGAAGCGATGGATACCGAATGGTCTGTTTTTCATCGGAAAGGTCCACATGACCGACTACTTTGGTGTTATTCACATAGAGGTCTTCGAGTACGACAACGTTTGCTCCGGAAAGAACGGTGGAGTCCACGTAATAGGTAAGCTCCACGGTCTCTTCTGCAAGTCCTTTCGCGATAAAAATTTTTTCTGTTTCGGATTTTGTCAGTACAGAAACGGTATCACCTGCCTTATGGGCTATGCCGGCTGCATCGGTGAAGTCTTCTTTATATACTAATTTGCCTTTCAAGATGTATTCCTGATCCTTGGCAAGGTTGGTACATTTCACGGAGTCGATGATGGCGGAGTCATCTCCGACAATACCGGTATGGGTCTTGGTCTCGGAGTCCACAGCTTTCGTTCCTACGCCCGGATAGAAAATGCTCTGATCTGTATTGAAGAGGTCTGCGTGCTCTGCCAGGAGCTCCTCGCTTCCTTTATAGGTCATGACCTCATATATGACCACGGTCTTTCCCTTGAGGGCGGATGCGTTGAAGCACATTGCCGGCATGGTGACTTCGTAATCAATGTAGGTGTCACTGCTGTTTGGAGCTTTGGTGTCCTTCGTTACGGTCGCTAGGACGTCTTTTGTCTCCTTGTCGACCAACTGTGCCGTTAAGGTGTATTCTTTACCTGGGAAGGCATTGGTGATCATCACGGTGTCGGTGATGGTATCATTCTTTTCGACTACGCCGACATGGGTTCCGGTCCGATTATCGATGGCTTCGGTTGCAATGGTCGGTGTCAGGAGTTCATCAATGTTGGCCTCCAGATCAGATTTCTGGGTAACGTCTACCATCTGTGTTCCAAGGTCGGTCCATGTATCGGAGCCTTTCCTCTGCTCGTAGTAATGGATATCTGCTAAACTGGTTGGCTGGTCTGGTATTACCAAAGTAATAAAATATGTATTTTCGTTTACGAAATATCCTTTCGGTGCCAGCGTCTCATTAATAACAACTGTACCTTGCGGAAGGGATACACTTCCATTTTTGTCAAAATACAAATCGTCACCCGACACTTTACTGTCTATATCTGCTAATCTTAATCTTCCTTTGCTATTAGTCTTATAAACCCAAGCTCTTGTCGGTGTCTTTTCTTTCAGGTCTGCTGAGGATGTCGCTACAGTGTCCTCATAGAACTTCAGAGTGAACTGTGCATCTGCCAGTGACGGAACAACGCCGGTTCCTTCTACCGGTTTCTTGGTGAACAGGATACCGATCGGGTCCATCTTTGGAACGTCGGTGTCCGTTGCTGCGGTGGTCTTTCCCGCAGTCACGGTCACGCCCTTACCGGTGGTATTGATGTAGAACTTGGCATTGGAAGGTGTCAGGTACTCCTCCAGGAAGTAGTTTCCTGCATCCAGCTTCATTTCCGTAGCGGAGGTCGCGCAGTAGATATAGGACTTGTCTGTGGAATAACGTCCGAAGCCATAGGTTTTTCCGCCTTTTGTGGTGATACCCTTCAGGAACATGCCGTCATCCTCGGTAGAGGCTGCGGAGGCAAGGTCGGAACCGTTGATGCGTTCCACTACATAGCCCTTGCCGGCGGCATCGGTGATGAACCAGCCCAGATGTGTTCCTGATGTGGAAGTACCCTTATATACACGGTAAACAGCGCCCTGCAGGGAATATCCGTAGGTAGATGGATTCGCACTCTTGGTGAAGGAAAGTTTTCCCTCTGCCAAGGTTCCGAAGATGATCTCCTGAAGGTAATCATTGCCCGTTCCTGCAATGTAGGTCTTGAAGCCAGCCGGTGGTGCCGGTTTTGCCAGTACCGCTTCCTTCAGTCCGAGAAATGCCGGATCCCAGTCCATTCCGGCGCTTCCCAGTGTACGGAAATCGCTCATCAGACGTGCGGTATAGATGAAGTTCAGATTATCATCCCATACTCCGTAGTAATTATAGATGGACTGATAGATGGAGCTGTCATATCCCAGTCCGTACATACCATAGTATAAGAGTTTCGCCATGTTGGCATTGGTGTTCTCATAGGTATAGGTGATGGTGGTTCCGGTCGGGAGTGGATCCTTGTCGTGCTGGGTACAGTACGCCTTGTAGGTGCCGGATGGTCCCGTGATGGTGAACCGGCTTCCTTCAAACCATCCCTGGTACCAGATGTCCTCGTAACTCTGTACATAGGAAATATTCAACGGTCCGCTGCTCTTTAAGAGCTTCCGTCCGGTGACAAATTCGCGGAGCATGGTATATCCGCCGTCCGCCATAAGGCCGATGAGACCTTCGATGTCCGTTCCATAAGTTTCACAGAACCCGAGCACGTCGGATACGGTGTAGTTCTTGAACACGGTGTTCTGAAAGAAATCCCTGGTATCTTCTACGATGCCTTCTTCCAGCATCTTTGCGAGGATTTCTGCAGGCTCTCCCACAAGGTCATTGTTCACTGCCTTGTAAATCTGTTCCTGTGCGGCCATCTGTGCCCAGCTGATGCCTTCGCAGGAGTTCTCCATAAAGACTGCCTTTACGGTGATGTCCTGTGCTGGCATCTCGAAGCGGATGTTCTGGTACGGCATCCCAACTTCTTCAAGAAGATTGCCGTCTGAATCCAGGATGGACAGCTGTTCCGCATGGAAGCCTTCCTCCGGGAATGCTACTACCTGCAGGGAAGTTCCTGCATCAAAGGCGAGTTCTCCGTTTCCGTAGGTCTCCAGACCGACGGTTCCGTTTCCATTGCTATCGAAGGTAATGCGGTAAGGACCATCCTCAATGATCTCTGTCATTTCCTCCTCGGTTTCCGGGGCAGTTGTCCCGGCGCCCTCTTCGAGGGCCGTTACTTCTTTTCCTTCTTCTGCTTCTGTCTCATCGGCCAGTGCCGTCATAGGCAACAGCGTCAGTACCATCAGAAGTGCAAGGAAAAGTCCTGTGATTTTTCTGATTTTTGATTTTATTGTATTCATCCTCAAAAATCCCGGCTTTTCTTTCAAAGCCTTCTCCTTTCATAGATTCGCATCCGTCCGCCGGATGCCTGCGTGATTTTATTTTCACGGACCCAAGCCCTTTAAAAATAACGATTTTAGGTAACAAAAAAGGAAACCCTCCTCAAGGTCTCCTTTTTGATGAGGTTTATGTAATTGTGTGGTTATTTATTTGGTTGCGCCGCAGCTGCACTCGTAGTGATCGATTACCTGCTCGGACCACGCTGTTTTGATGACGCGTGACTCATAGTGACCTACGGCATCATGGTGGATAGTGCCGACTTGAACCTGAAGAAGTCCATATTGATCGCTTTCTGCTCTATCCATATGGTAATCTGAATGACTAACTATATCCGCATTTGAATATCCAGCAGCTGTAAAATCAAATCCACAGTTACATACCGTATGATAATCATATTCCGGTTCATCCCATGCGGCTTCATCCTCTACCCATACGTCTTCGGTCTCTGCAGGATGGGTTACCGTTTTATATTTTTGCTGCCAGCTGTGTGTATGCGATGCAGGATTGCTGCCGCCTGATGTATTTCCTCCCTGCGTTCCGGTTCCCGTAGTATTGCCACCCGTTGTGTTATTTCCTGCCGGTTTATTATTTGCAATCTGTCCCTGCGAGCTATTTACATTGGAAGAGGTATTTCCAGAGGCGTTACTTTCCTGCTTGCTGTTCGTCTTATCATCGCTCTTTGCTTCCTTGTCGGTTGCAGCGTCCTTCTTGGACTCGATTTCCTTCTTGGCATCCTTGGTCGGAACTTTCGGAGCCGTCACCTTGCCGCTGACAGAAACCATTCCGCTTCCTTCCACAACAGGTTTCGTTTTCTTCGGAAGTGTAACTGCAAGCACGATACCCGTGGCTACCAATACCGCAAGGAGGATGATGATGATTGGAATGAGCTTTTTCTTTTTCCTGTTTTCTTCATTATTTTTCAATTCTTTGTTGTCCATATGTCTCAATTCCTTCTGTTTTATGCAGAAACTACGATTAAAATTTCAAATATAACATAGCACTCGTTGTACAAAAAAAGGACTTGCAGAACAAGTTGTTCTACAAATCCTTTACTTATACAAATGCATAATAAAAAGTATCACATCCGAAGTGCCAAATCAAGAGTATACAGGACACTTTTTTACATAAACACTGTTTACCGGAAGGTAGGATGGAGGCTAGCGCAAATCAGGAATCGCTTTGCGGATTTTCTTAGATATTATCCACGCCAGAACTAGTTTTATTACATCTGGAATTATATAAGGTAGCACGCATAAAGAAATTACTGCACCAATGGAATAAGCCGTCCCACGCATCTCATAAATCGTTCGAAACCACACGGTTCCAATAAAATAGCATAGAAACAAGCCACCTGCAAGTATAGGCAATTTAAGAATGTCTTTTTTTTGATAAAGCGGTTCAAATAAGAGATAGAAAATTGCAGTAAAAATAAACCCTATAATATAACCGCCCGTTGGTCCAATAATATGCCATATGCCTCCTTGAAATCCAGAAAAAACCGGTACTCCGATACATCCCAGAAGAACATATAAAGCGATAGAAATCAACCCTGATTTTCCCCCTAGCAATAACAACGCAGAAAATACTGCAAAAGTTTGCATTGTAAAAGGAACAACAGCAGGAATGGTTATCCAAGAGCATACCGCCATTAAACATGTCATCATAGCTATCAAGGTCATTCTTTTTACCGACATTCTTCCTCCATTAAATCAAAATATATTATCTTAAATATTATATACAAATATCCATATGTTCTTAAAAAGATTGATAAAATAAATAAAAAAACCTCTCAGAATTTGAGAGGTTTTCATGCCGCAGATCGGAATCGAACCGATACGATGTTGCCACCACAGGATTTTAAGTCCTGCGCGTCTGCCAGTTCCGCCACTGCGGCACTTAACGACCCAGATGAGACTCGAACTCACGACCTCCGCCGTGACAGGGCGGCGCTCTAACCAACTGAGCCACTGGGCCAAATAT
>JAKSRL010000077.1 GCA_024403635.1 Lachnospiraceae bacterium
CGCTCGGGCTTCGCAAGCGAAGCTTCTCCTCGCTCAACAGGCTAAAGCCGTATATAAAAAAAGAAAGTGTCCATAGGGAACACTTTCTTTTTATTTATCCATTTTTTCGATTTACGGAATTTTCTTTGCGAGGATCCACAGGAAACCACCGATTGCCATACCAATCGCCATCAGGATGATTGTGAAGTCATATCCCAGATACTGGATGGAGTATCCTAAAAGGATTCCAAAAATAATTGTGCCGACCCCACTGATGGTACCTTTTACAGAATTTACAATAGGAACGTCTGCTGGAAGTTCTGCAATGTCTGCTGCGGATGAGCCGGACATACCTGCGATGGAACGAGGAAGTGTTCCCCACATAAGGATATAGATCCAAATGAAGTTCGCAGGAACGATAGCTAAAAGAATCAGAGCTACCGTACCGGAGAAGAAGGACATAATAGCGATCTTTCTCTTTGTTTTCAGTTTGTCGGAAATGATTCCGAAAATAATCATGGAAAAAAGACCTAAAATCGTCGTGTAACTGTAAATGGTTGCAGCTTTTGTCTGCTCAATACCTTTTGTTGTCAGATAACGGATAATATAGGATGCAAAGGTAATAGAAGCAATGGAGAAAAGCATATTTGCAAGTGCAACATACCAGTTGTTTTTATTCTTGATAACACGGATGGTCTGCTCTCTTGTAGGTTTTGCTGCATTTCCGATACCTGTGATTTTCAGTGAAAACGGTACTAAAGCAAGCCAAAGACCGATAGCACATACATAAATAAGAGAGATAATCTTAAAGAGAACCTGGAAATGGATACCGCTGTTGACCATTAAAGCCGTGCCGCCTTTTGCCATGATGACCTGAGGCAGAATGCCGACCATGATCATAATGCAGCTCCAGAAGGATACATGCTTTTTATCAACCAATGTCAGAGTCAATGCTCCTGTTACCAGATTGGCAAAACCAGTGCCTGCGCCTTCGATAATACGTCCGATGAGCAGCATTGGGAATGTAACTGCTATTGATTGGAAGAAGATACCAAAAGCGGCAACGCCGATACCGAGAATGATACTGATATTACATCTAAGTTTTCGAACAAGAAAACCAAATGGAATCGTGCAAATGACCGTAATCCAACTGGACGCAGTATTCAGATAGCCGTAGGAACTTTCCTGAATATTATAGAAGTCCATGATGGCAGTCTGCATTGGAAGAAATTTAAAATTGCCGAAGCCTTTTACCAGAAGAAGCATAATTACGGCAGCCAGCATCAATCCGATGCGGACTTTGCTGTATTGGGGTTTGTCGTCTACTGTTGTACTCATTTTTTTCCTTTCTATTCTATATGTTTTTATTTAAACAGATATTTTGCAAATTCGTGGAATTCTACACGCATTGTAGACCAGTCATGTTCGTAACCTTCTGGCATGAACCGAACAAAGTTCTTGCAGTCAGCCAGACCATTTTCAGCCAGAATCTCGTCATCCAGCTCGAATACCTTACGGGTTCCGTCATTGCCACCGATTGCGCGGAAGAACAACTTATTTTCTTTTTCAAAATACTCCCGGTCAAACATAACCTTCAGATGTTTATTAACTTCCATATCTTTACTCATATCGGAATCTGGACGTCCGACGCGACGCATATATCCGCTTAATAGGCCGACCCAGGCAAAGGTATCAATATCATTGGTTCCGAAAAGAGCAGACTGCATGGATCCCATAGAGAAACCAGCAATACCACGGTGCCATTTGTCTTTGATTACGCGGTATTTGCTCTCAATAAATGGAATGCAGCATTGAATCAGGGATTTTTCAAACATCGGCTGGAAGTCTGCGAACACATTGCATTCTCCGTGGAACATACCGTTGTTCATAACGATAACAAAAGGAACGGCTTCTCCATCGGCAATCATATTGTCCATGATGTGATTTACTTTTGCGTTAAATACCCATCCGGTTTCGTTTTCACTGTAACCGTGCTGCAGGTAGAGGACGGGATATTCGCCACCTTTTTCATAGTTTGGAGGCAGATAAATCAGACAACGTTCCATGCATTTTAAAACGTCAGAGTAATAATAGTCCATTACAACAGTTCCATGAGGAACATCTTCTCTCATTAATACGAAGTTTGCGTTTGGATCTGGAATTTCCACATAGTTTACCAGCTTGCCATAGCAGAAAAATACTGGGCAGTAAGAGGTAATAAACTCGGCTCCGTCGACAAAGATGGTATAAGCTTTCGGGCCAACAAAGTTTGGATCCCATTTCTTAACACCATGCCAGATATTGTCTTCGCCTTTTTCTAAAACGATTGGCTCCTTCGGTCTTAAACCGAAAACGATTTTTACTTCTTTTGCATTTGGCGCATTCACACCAAAACGTACATCGCCATCTTCTGTAACTTCTGCACCGGCATCTAAGGCAATGAAATTGAAAAGGCCTTCTCCCGGAACAGACTCTGGAACCTGCGGAGCGAAAGCGCCTAAACGGTCATCGAAGGTACGGCTATGAATAACTTCTGGATGAAATCTTCCCATTTTTTATTTCTCCTTTTTTTCCAAAAAACACTATACGGTCCATTATATGAAATCAACAAAAGACTGTCTATAAAAATTGTTAAGAATAAAGGAGGTCGAGATATGATATAATTATAAAAAAGCTGGACAACATTGGAGAATCAAAGGGAGATCCATATGAAAAAACGGAAAAACTTATTTCTTTGGCTTATTACGATAATGATGGCAGCCCTCCTTTTTACCGGATGCACACCGCCGAACTATACCGGAGAAGCAGTAGATAAAATCGAAAATGAACACTATCAGGACGTAGTAGATTATTTCGCACGGAATCTTCCGAATGCTCAGGTCAGCAAAAAGTTTCATGCGTACCGGACGCCGGTGGACCTGTACCAGGCCATCGAGGGCAACTATAAAATCGACGGCGTAAGCCACAAATACATTTTCGATTACGTTAACGGACAGCTTTACACAGACCAGTATTATGAGGAAGCCTGCCAGATGATCCGGAACCGGATTTATCAGGAGTTCCATCTGGAAGAAGAAAAAACGAAAAGTACGTTTCTGGGCTTAAATCTCTATCTGCACTTTGCGAACGATCAGGAAAAACATGGCTTGAATGATATGTTCTATGAGGGAGAAGAAGAGGGCCTTTGCGTGGCCTTTGTTTTACCTTTTAATGTTCGTCCGGAAGACTTTGCGAAACAGGCTCTGGATGGAGAAGTAACCTTTGAATTTATGGTTACAGCCTATGTGGAGGAATTTCCGGAATATGATGCTGTCCAATATGATAAATATCATAATTTGATGGGAATCTGGTATACGATTCCGGTAATAAAAGAAGACAGTGAATTTTACGGCGCTTATGAAAAAGCTTATTCCTGGAATTGGTGTCATGAAAAATTCTGCCATCTGAAGGAAGTAGAAGACGGTTTTTATGTTGGCTATGAGTATAATGGAACGCCGGATTTTGAAGACCGTTTGGAATTTACCAGAGACAACGAAACTTCTTTTACGATAACCATTCCGGAGGATACCAGCCCGCTGATTTTTTCAGAATGGAAGAAAGATTATATTGTTCGTTTTCATAATTCCGCCGGGGAGGAGAAGGAATCCGATGTTTATGCCATGACTCGGAACGATTGCCGGGGCTTTAAAAATTACTATATTTTCGATGCAGAATTTATTGCGGATAAAGAAATTCATTACGGTGGATATTACTGGAAACTGTCCAGTGCCCATGGACGCTATTCGTTTGAAGAGAAATAAACGTATTGCGTTTTAATTCTTTGCTATGCTAAAATCTTAAGATATTATGAATTTGAAAGGATGGAGGAAGACCGATGAAAAAGAGATTGGCTCTTATTATTGCAGTTATTTGCGTAATGGCAATGGCTCTTTGTGCTTGCGGTGGAGGAAACGGCGGCGGTGATGCTGCCAAAGGCGAAGTAATTTCCTGTGAAGTATTTTCCGCTGTATGTCCAAAAGGATGGCAGAATCTTCCTTATGTAGATATTTTTGCAGAAGAGCAAGGTGCTCTGGAACCGAACATACTGGAGTTTGTAAAAGGTAAATTTAAAAACGAAATAGATACTTATGGAATGGCAAATGTAGTAATTACATGTGCAGACCCGGATGCACGCCAGCTGGATCTTAAGGATATGTATAAGAATGTAGAGGAAGTAACGTTTGATGCTGGCGGACTTACCTGGCAAGGTTACACGGGCGAATTACTTGGCTTTACAAATCTTTATATCACAAGCAAGACCGATGATTGCACCTGGGAAATTTCAGCTACATTAAATGGTGGAGATACTTCTTTTAAAATGGATGATCCAGATTTTATTTCTATCATTGAAAGCTTACAGATGAATTAATTGTCGGATACGACTGAAACGGCAAACCGGCGGCGGGCTTTAAAAGGCCCGCCGTTATAGAAAGAAAGAATCGGAGACGAACCTATGAATAAGATGTGGGCTGGACTGACCAGCGGAGAAACCAACAAATTAGCAGATGATTTTAATTCCTCCATTGCGTTTGACTGCAGAATGTTCGAGCAGGACATTAAAGGAAGCATGGTGCATGCAGCAATGCTTGCTTCCAAGGGTATTATTGCGCAGGAAGATGCAGACAAAATTGTAGAAGGCCTTCAGGGAATCTTAGCCGACCTGAAAAGCGGTGCTTTGGCGATTGATGAAAACGCCGAAGATATTCATATGTTTGTAGAAGAAATTCTGACAGAACGAATTGGAGATGCCGGAAAGAAGCTTCATACGGCTCGTTCCCGAAATGACCAGGTAGCTTTAGACTTGAGACTTTATCTGAGAGATGAAATTACAGGACTGGAAGATAAACTGAAACAGCTGATGATGACCGTTGCGGATCTGGCAGCAGAACATAAGAGCACCATTATGCCGGGTTATACGCATCTTCAGAGAGCTCAGCCGATTACTTTCGCTCACCAGATTCTGACCTATGCGATGATGTTTCGCCGTGACCTTTCCCGGTTGGAAGACTGCAAAAAGAGAATGAATATTTCTCCAATCGGCAGCTGTGCTTTAGCTGGAACTACGTATGATACAGATCGTTATTTTGAGGCGGAAAAATTAGGCTTTGATGATATTTCTTTAAACTCAATTGATGGTGTTTCGGATCGAGACTTTTGCGTAGAATTCTTAGCTTGTGCTTCTCTGATTATGGTTCATCTGTCCCGATTCTCCGAAGAAATCATTCTTTGGTCCAGCTGGGAGTTTAAATTTATTGAACTGTCTTCGGATTTCACCACCGGCTCTTCTATCATGCCACAGAAGAAAAATTCCGATATGGCAGAACTTACCAGAGGAAAGAGTGGTCGTGTCTTCGGTGATTTAATGGCCATGCTGACCATGCTGAAAGGTCTTCCTTTGGCTTACAACAAAGACATGCAGGAAGATAAAGAAGCGGTATTTGATGCTGTGGATACGTTAAAGATGTGTCTGGATGTATTTACCGGAATGGTTGGTTCCATGACTGTAATTCCGGAGAACATGCTGAATGCAGCGGGCAGAGGCTTCATAAATGCTACGGATCTGGCAGATTATCTGGTAAAGAAAGGCATGCCGTTCCGCGATGCCTATAAAATTTCCGGAAAGATTGTAAACGAATGCATGAAGGAAGGATACGTGCTGGAAACCTTCCCTATGGACAAATACCAGGCTCATAGCGACTTGTTCACGGAGGATGTATACGAAGAAATCAATCTGAAGACCTGCGTTGAGAAGAGAAAGAGTGCTGGCGGACCTTCTGTGGAGTCCGTAGAAAAACAGATAGAATTTATTAAAAAAATAGCAGAGGCATAAGATGTACAACACAGTTTTATTTGATCTGGACGGAACTTTGACGGATTCCGCACCAGGGATTATCAACTCGATTAAATACGCGTTGAATAAGCTGAACATAGAAGTCAACGAGAAGACGTTGAATAATTTCATTGGACCTCCATTGGTGAAGTCTTTTGCGAAATATTATGGCATGAACGAAGAGGAAAGCAGAAATGCGGTAGATATTTACCGGGAATATTTTGCGGACAAAGGGATGTTCGAAAATTCGGTGTATCCGGGAATCGAGGACTCTTTGAAAAAGCTGAAAGAGGCTGGAAAGCAGCTGATGGTTTGTACTGCAAAACCGGAAGTCTTTGCAGTACAGATTCTGAAACATTTTCATTTAGATTCTTATTTTGATTACATCGGGGGATCCTTGATGGACGAGACCCGAACTTCAAAGTACGAAGTCATGGAATATCTGATTCAGTTGTGTCAGCTGGATGTAAAACATACGGTAATGATTGGGGACCGGGCAGATGATATCAATGCTGCCAAGAAAGCACGGATGGACTGCATCGGTGTATTTTATGGCTATGGTTCACCGGTAGAACTGACCACCGCCGGAGCGAAATTCTTCTGTGGAAACCCGGCGTCCTTAGCGGATGTTATCTTAGAATTTGATACGATTAAATAAGAAGTAGTAAACGGCTTTTATGGAAAAGGATGTTTTTACCAACTGCAGATTGTGCCCGAGAAATTGCAACGTAGATAGAACCCAGGGCGAAGGGTTTTGCAAAAGCGGGTCAGAAATAAAAGCAGCAAGAGCGGCCCTTCATTTTTATGAAGAGCCTTTTTTGTCAGGCGTTAGTGGCAGTGGAGCGATTTTCTTTTCTGGCTGTTCGTTGCAATGTATTTACTGTCAGAACAAACAGATTTCCAGAGAAGGAACGGGAATCATTATTTCCGTGGAACGCCTTTCCGAAATCTTTTTTGAGTTAAAAGATAAAGGCGCCCGGAATATCAATTTGGTAACGGGAACTCATTTTACGCCAGTGATTGCCAAAGCAATAGAAAAAGCAAAGACGAATGGATTGGACCTTCCGATTATCTGGAACAGCTCTGGCTATGAGTATGCAGAAACATTGAAAATGTTAGAAGGCTTGGTCGATATTTATTTGCCGGATTTTAAGACCTTAGATAGCAAAATCGCCCAGAGGTATTTTAAGGCAGTAGATTATCCGGAGCGGGCGAAGGAAGCTTTAGCCCAGATGGTAAAAGCTGCAGGAACAATGTCCTTCGACACGTCGGAACAGGCTCGAAAAGAATTTGAGGAAGAAGGGTTGATGCAGAAGGGCGTTTGCGTGCGGCATTTGGTTACGCCGGGAAATGGAGAAGACAGTAAGGCGGTAATCCAATATCTGTATGAGACGTATGGTGACGATATTTGGATTTCGGTCATGAGTCAATACACGCCAATGGAACCTTATGATTTGCCGGAACTGAACGAGATGGTCAGTGAAGAGGAGTACGAGGAAATCGTGGATTTTGCCATTGATTTGGGAGTGACCAACTGCATGATTCAGGAAGGCCGCGCTGTCGGCACAAGCTTTATTCCGGAGTTCAACGGAGAGGGAATCGAAAAATAAGCTGCAAGCTGCTAGACTCCTGCTTTCAAAAAGATAATGAAAAAAACACAAATAAGTGCTATACTACGTCCACAATAATAGGGAAAATCAGAAAACCTTAACAATGCAGGTGGTGTTCCACTATGCAGAAAACAGAAATGTTATATCAGGAGGACAATTCGTCATGGAAAAGAAGTTTGTTGTATGTACGGATTCAGGCTGTGACTTACCGATTGAATTATTAAATGAATATGGAATTATTCCCATTCCGTTACAGTATGAAGTAAATGAAGAACTGGTTACGGACACTATGAAACATGAAGACTGCCATATCTTCTATGACAAAATGCGCGAGGGCGCCGCTCCGAAAACCAGCCAGCTGAACGTGATGCAGTTCGTTGATTTCTGGACTCCTATCGTGAAAGAATACAATCTTCCGATTATCCATATCTGCTTAGGCAGTGGTGTTTCCGGTACTTTCAACAACGGATGTCAGGCAGCAGAGCTGATTAAAGAAGAACTGCCAGAAGCAGATGTTCGCATGATTGATTCCACTCTTTGCTCCACCGGTTATGGTATGTTGGCTATGGAGGCTGCTCGTATGAGAGACGAAGGCAAGACCATCGATGAGTGTATCGAATGGGTAGAAGAACATAAAGGCAACATTAACACCTGGTACACAACCGACGAGTTGAAGTATTTATATCGCAGCGGTCGTGTAAGTAAACTGGGTGCGATTCTTGGCGAAGCTTTGAACATTTGCCCAATTCTGAATCTGGATCTGGAAGGTCATTTAATCGTTCAGGAGAAGGTTCGCGGACTGAAGAAGACCATCCGTCGCATTCATGAAATTATGGACGGTATTGTAGAAGATGCAGAGAATCAGGTTGCATGGGTTTGCCATTCAGACATTCCGGAAGCTGCACAGAAGTTTGGCGAGGAAATGAAAGAACGCTACGGTTTCAAAGATGTAAAATATACGTACATTGGACCAACCATCGGCTCCAACTGTGGCCCAGGACTTATGGCAATTTTCTTCTGGGGCAAGAAGAGAACCATGGACGGCTACAAAGGCTGATAGATTTGCTCGAGAGCAAAAAATGACAGGGGCTGGAAAGGCACAGTCCCGTAAGGAAGTATTTTAACAAGAAAACCCGCGGAAAAGGAGTTTATCTTTTTCCGCGGGTTATTTCTTTTAGCTCAACAAACCGCAATTTCACGAATTTT
>JAKSRL010000078.1 GCA_024403635.1 Lachnospiraceae bacterium
CTTTTAAGGAGAAGGTATTTCATTTTTATGGGGTATAGTAAAACTATATGTATTGGGGGGGTTTTACTGTATGTATAGTATCACGTCTTCCCCTATAAGTGTTCACAAACTTTACAAATAATAATATTATTTTTTATGCAGTTTGCACAAGTTTTGCTTGCCCTTATCCTCCGGAACGATTATTCCTCTGTTGGAACGTCCTGTGCAAAATTATCGTCAATAACGATTTCTTCTACTTCTTCCGGTTTTACAAATAATCCTTCAAATTCTTCTCTCGTAATCTTTTCTTTCTGCAACAGCAACTGTGCGCAGCTTTCCAGAACATCCTGATTCTCAACAATAATTTCTTTTGCCTGCTTGTAGCAGCTGTCGATAATTTCTTTTACTTCTTTATCGATCATTGCAGCAGTAGACTCAGAGTATGCTTTGGTCTGGCCCCAATCACGGCCGATAAATACTTCTTCACTTTCCGAACCAGCATAATCAATCGGTCCTAAAGAACTCATGCCGTATTTTGTAACCATAGCCCTGGCAATATCCGAAGCCTGTTTAATATCCTGTGATGCGCCGGTTGTAATATCGTGAAAGATCAGTTCCTCCGCAATACGTCCACCGAAGGATACCATAATATTTTCCAGCATCTTTTCTTTGGAGTTATATGCCTCATCCTTCTCTGGCAGTGGCATAGTATATCCGCCAGCCATACCCGTAGGAATAATAGAAACCATATGAACTGGTCCCATCTTTGGAAGGAGATGGAACAAAATCGCATGACCCGACTCGTGGTAAGCAGTAATTTTCCGCTCTTCTTCGGAAATAACTTTGCTCTTCTTCTCTTCCCCAATGCCAATCTTAATGAATGCGTTGTTAATATCTGCCTGCTTAATATAAGCACGGTTTGCAGATGCAGCATTAATAGCCGCTTCGTTCATCAGATTCTCTAAGTCCGCACCAGAGAAGCCCGCTGTCGTTCTGGCAACAACTTCCAGATTAACATCTTCTGCCAATGGTTTATTGCGGGAATGAACCTTCAGAATATCTACACGACCCTTAACGTCCGGCTTGCCTACGAATACTTTTCGGTCAAAACGGCCAGGTCTTAAAATAGCAGGGTCCAAAATATCTACACGGTTGGTAGCAGCCATAACGATAATTCCTTCGTTTACGCCAAAACCATCCATTTCAACCAGGATCTGGTTTAAAGTCTGCTCTCTTTCATCGTGTCCGCCGCCAAGACCAGATCCTCTCCGTCTTGCAACAGCAGCGATTTCATCGATGAAAACAATACATGGAGCGTTTTTCTTTGCTTCGCCGAATAAGTCACGTACACGGGAAGCACCAACGCCTACAAACATTTCTACAAAGTCAGAACCTGACATATGGAAGAATGGAACGCCAGCCTCACCGGATACAGCTCTTGCTAATAATGTTTTACCAGTTCCCGGAGGGCCTACTAATAAGATACCTTTAGGGATACGAGCGCCAACTCTCGTGTATTTCTGTGGAGCCTTCAGGAAGTCTACAACTTCCTCTAACTCTGCACGCTCTTCCTGTAGTCCTGCAACATCTTTAAATGTTGTCTTATTATCGTTTTTCGAAGTTACTTTGGCTTTACTCTTACCAAAGTTCATAACACCGCTGCCTGCTCCGCCGCCGGCCCTTCCATTAATGAAAATGAAAAATACGAAGAAAATAACGAACATAATCAACATTGGAAGGATGGTAGAAACAAAGTAACTGCTTCTGGTTACATCCAATAACTTATAATCCGTTTTTGCTCCATCTAAGAAACCGGTAACGGTTCCTACATTTTCTGTATAAAATTGTTTTCTTGTTGTGTCACGGAAAGTGACGATTACAACACCAGTAGGGATTTCGCTGTTTTGCTTAATAACAATCTCCTTAACGGCGTTATCTTTTAAGTCAGACTGAAATTCCTGGAAGGAATACTCATCACTGGTCTGCCTAGGGGTAAATGTGAAATAAAATACTGCCATCATTCCGAAAAGAATGATTAAGTAAATTATTATGCCTCTAAATGGTTTTTTCATTCTGTTTCCTCGTTAAATTTTATTCTGTCACAATCCCTACGAAAGGTAATTCTCTGTATTTCTGGTCATAGTCCAGTCCCCAGCCAACTACAAAAACGTCTGGAATTTCAAATCCGATGTAGTCCGCCTCCATGCATACTTTTCGTCTGGATGGTTTGTCCAAAAGAACCGCTAGTTCCATGCTTGCAGGATGTCTTTCTTCAAGCATTTCCGTAATCAGATGTAAGGTCTGGCCGGTATCAACGATATCCTCGACCAAAAGAATATGGGCTCCTTTGATGGACCGATCCAAATCCTTGGTTATCAGTACCCGTCCGGAAGATTCTGTTCCGCTTCCATAGCTGGATGCTGCCATAAAATCGATTTCTACAGGAATAGACATTTTCTGTGCCAGTGCAGTTAAAAAGAATACAGAACCATTCAAAATGCCAATCAAATGAAGCCTCTCTCCTGCATATTTTTCACTTAAGGCGTCCGCCATTTCCTGAATACGGTCTCTGACATCTTGCTCTGGAATCAGAACTTCAATCTTTTCGTCCATAATTTCCTCCACTAATTTTTACCAGCAGTGCTCGCTTGGTATTTTCTGTAATTTTGAAATTCTCTCCGATTCGATATCCAATAACCCACAGAACACTCTCTTCGTCCTTCAATACAAGAACGTTCTTCCGGTCTTCTGCAGGAATCTTCTCATCAATAAAGAATTTCTTTAGGGATTTGCTGCCTTCCTTCAATGAAATAATATCTCCGGAAGCCTTCTTCCCCAAAATAATAGTGCCTTTTATTTTATCATAATCAAAAGCTTTCGTATACTCATTTTTTTGAGTTAGCACTTTGCGATTTCCCTCATCCACCGGTACCAGAAGCATCGTTACTACGGTTCCGTCTTCTAATTCGGTTTCGTATATATTTTCATACAGGTTTTCTCCCGAAATATCGAATTCCACTTCTTCGCAAGTTTCTTCTTCTGCTGCTTCGCCCGAGCGGATAATGACATATTCGTACTGTTTTACTGCATTGCAATCATATGGAAGGTCGATCTTTCTTCCGGATTGTTTGTTGCAAAGGTCTAACAGTGCCTGTACATGTAGCCGGGAAATATCTTTTAATTCGCCAGTAGCTTTTCCGATAGCAGAATAAAGTACTCTGTTTTGGATTACTTCGTCCAGTCCTAAAAGTTTTTCTGCATTTATCAGAACTTCTCCTCCTTCTTCGGATACTACGTCAACGAAAGCCTCCTCGGTTTTCTGCGCCAGATAAGCTTCAATCTTTCCAAATTCTTCCGCTGCCAGAACAATATGCTCTGTCGCTTTGCTATTTACTTTTTTCAGTTCCGGAAGAACGATCCCCCGAACTCTGTTTCTGGAATAAGCAAAGTCCTGATTCGTTTCATCTTCTACAAAATCAATATCTTTTTCCTTTAAGAATTCCACGATTTCTTCGTGGCTGCTGGAAAGGAGCGGTCGTACTACGATGCATCCTTCAAACTCCGCTACCGGCTGCATGCCCGTAAGTCCCTTCACATTGCTTCCACGAACCAGATTCATCAGAATGGTTTCTGCGTTATCATCTTTATGATGAGCCACGGCGATAATTCCGGAAACGGATTTTGCAGCTTTCGCAAACGCTTTGTATCGTAATACACGGCCCGTTTCTTCTTCGCTAAGTCCCGCCCGTTCTGCCAATTCCGGAACGTTAGCTTTGGCAACCATGCATTTTACACCCATCTGCGCACATAAGGCCTTTACAAAGGCTTCGTCCAAATTTGCCCGCTCGCCCCGAATCATATGGTTAAAATGAACAGCGATGCATTTAAACCCTTTCTCCTGGGCATACTCGTTCATCAGATATAACAGGCATACGGAGTCTGCTCCTCCGGAAACCCCAACAATGACGGTTCCGCCTTCTTCAATAAAGTTCTGCTCTGCAGCCCATTGTTCAAAAGCTTCTGCTACTCTCATTTCTCAATCATCCTTTCTGAATATGATCTCATCTGGGTAGACATATCCGATTGACTTCGCCTTTTCTTCAATATATTTTTGAGTCTGAACATAGATTTTTTCTTCTTCCAGTTCATTTGACCTTACATTTTCATCTTCCAGCAGTTCTTCCAGTCGTGCTTTTCGGGCTTTCAATTCCTTATTGGTCTGACGGTAGGAATGAATCTGCAAGCTGAAATAGGTAGCAACTGCGACAAATAATACTACCAACAAAATAATCAATATGTTTCGATTGTTCTTTCGTTTTTTCTTTCTCAACCAACCGTCCTTCTGCCGATTCCAGCTTCTTACGGAAATATTTACAACAGTTTAAACATCTCTTTGGCATCTTCTTTCTTAACACTTTCCACCAGAGATGTTACTTCTGCTTTTACATTCTTTGTTCCAAAGGCGATTTCGATGACATCGCCTACTTTCACATCGTAGGATGCTTTTACTACTTTACCATTTACGCTGATTCGTCCGGCATCGCAAGCCTCATTGGCAACCGTCCTTCTTTTTATCAGTCTGGAAATTTTTAGATACTTATCGATTCTCATATGGGTATTTTACTTATTTTTATAGGGAAAAGCAATTATTTCACCATTTATTCATAATAATCACCGAAAGCCGCACAAGGCGGCATTTCGGGACTGCTCTGCTCTCGTCAAGTGCATTCGTGCAAGCACGATGCACTTTCCTCATCGCTAATGCAAAAAGAGCACGGGAGGGTTCCCGTGCTCTCAATCATTCATTCAATTATTTGCTTTTTTTGTTTACCAGATCTTTGAAAGCTTTTCCTGGTTTGAATTTAGGAGCTTTAGAAGCTTTAATCTTCATATCTTCGCCAGTCTTAGGGTTGCGGCCTTTACGAGCTGCTCTCTTGGAAACTTCGAATGTACCAAAGCCAACTAACTGAACCTTGTCACCTTTTTTAACTGTAATTTCTACTGTCTCAATGAAAGCCTTTAATGCAGCTTCAGCGTCTTTTTTTGAAAGACCAGTTTTCGCAGCCATAGCTTCAACTAATTCAACTTTATTCATTATGTATCCTCCTCTATAAAAATAAAAAATGAATCCTTTTCCGTTTACATTTTTGGAAAGTCAAATACATTTATACTGTAAAAATCCTTATTTGTCAAGGTTTTTCGGACTTTCCCCCTTTTCCCGATGGCCCTCGTCAAGTTGACTTTCCCCCTTTTTTGCAATATACTCTAGTTGGAGTTTTCTATGAATAAAAAAATGCATTTTGAGAAAAAAGACTTTTTCTCTATACCGAATATACTAACTTATATACGAATCATTTTGGTTCCGATATTTGTCGTCGTCTACATCAATGCCTCTAATTTGTCCGGACATATCTGGTCGATCGTCATTGTAGCGGTTTCCGCATTGACTGACCTGTTGGATGGATTTATCGCCAGACGTTTTAACATGATTACCGACTGGGGCAAAATTGTCGACCCGATTGCCGATAAAGCGATGCAGTTCGCTATGTTGTTCTGCGTTGTTTTTAAATATCATTGGGTAGCCCTTCTTTTGGTAATCTACGGCGTAAAGGAAATCGTCTCCCTGGCGTTCAGTGGCTTTTTATTTACCAAAGGAAAACATATCGGCGGCGCTATGTGGTGCGGAAAAATTTGTACGGTCATTCTCTACGCAGTTATGCTAGTTTTCATTGCCCTGCCGGATATTGATGCACACGTAGTAACCATTCTTATTGGGTTCGCAGCAGCCTTCATGCTGTTGGCCTTTGTAGTCTATATGGAAGCTTACTTTAGGCTGTACCGAGAATATAAGAAGCAGAAAAAAGAAGAAGAAAAATAACGGGGTTCACCGATATAAAAAAAGAGATATCCTTTTCGGATATCTCTTTTTTATTTTATGATTGGTTCTTTATTTCAAAAACTCTTTAATCTTGTTGTAGATGCCTTCGCTATCTAAACCAAACTCTTTCAACAAATCTTTTGCCGGTCCGGAATGTCCGAATACATCTTCTACGCCGATTGCCAGAATCTTTGTTGGCTGTTTCTTTGCAGCCACTTCACAAACTGCACTGTATAAACCGCCGATAATGGAATGCTCTTCCACGGTAACTGCGCAACCGGTCTTTGCCAGAGAAGCTGCAACTAATTCTTCATCTATAGGCTTTAAGGTATGGATGTTAATAACTTCTGCATCAATTCCATCTTCCGCTAATTTCTCAGCTGCTACTAAAGATTCATATACCTCTAAACCAGTTGCGAAAATGGTCAGGTCCTTGCCTTCTCTCATAACAACGCCCTTGCCTATTTCAAACTTATAGGTTTCCGGATCATTGATTACAGGGATTGCCAGACGGCCGAATCTTAAATAAACAGGTCCATCATACTCATAAGCTGCCTGAACAGCTGCTTTTGCTTCTACATCATCACACGGATTAATAACTACCATGTTTGGAATGGTTCTCATCAAAGAAAGGTCTTCGCAGCACTGGTGCGTTGCTCCGTCTTCGCCTACGGAAATTCCTGCATGCGTTGCAGCTACTTTTACGTTCAGCTTGGTATGCGCGATAGAATTTCTTACTTGCTCAAAAGCTCTGCCTGTTGCGAACATTGCGAAAGAAGATGCAAAAGGAACTTTTCCGCAAGAAGCTAAGCCTGCCGCGATTCCCATCATGTTTCCTTCTGCGATTCCACAGTCAATATGTCTTTCCGGGAATGCTTTCTTAAAGATTTCTGTTTTTGTAGCGCCAGCTAAGTCCGCATCTAAAACTACCAGGTTCTCATGTTCCCGCCCAACTTCAACCAAAGCGTTGCCATAGCTTTCTCTTGTTGCTACTTTTTTATCTGAATTTAAATTTACTTTTACTGACATAAGGAGGCCTCGATTTCTGCAAGATCTTTCATTGCGATTTCAAATTCTTCATCGTTCGGTGCTTTTCCATGCCAACCGGCATTGTTTTCCATATAAGAAACACCTTTACCTTTTATGCTCTTTGCAATAATCGCCGTCGGCATTCCTTTAGTTTCTTCTGCCTCTTTGAACGCTGCTGCCAGAGCATCGAAATCATGAGCATCAACGCGAATTACATTAAAGTTGAATGCAAGGAATTTTTCATCTAAAGGATATGGAGAGCAAACGTCTTTAATATTTCCATCAATCTGAAGTCCGTTATTATCTAAGATAACTACCAGATTGTCCAGTTTTCTATGTCCCGCAAACATGCAGGCTTCCCAGATCTGGCCTTCCTGAATTTCACCATCGCCTAAGAGAGAATAAACTCTATAGTTTTTATTATCCATTTTTGCTGCCAACGCCATTCCTACTGCGGTAGAAAGCCCCTGTCCCAAAGAACCAGTAGACATATCAACGCCCGGAAGTTCATTCATGTCCGGATGTCCTTGAAGTCTGGAACCAATTTTTCTTAAGGTCAAAAGTTCTTCCTTCGGGAAGAATCCTCTTTCTGCTAAAGCAGCATAAAGTACTGGAGCTGCATGTCCCTTGGAAAGGATAAATCCGTCTCTGTCCGGATTGTCCGGATTTGCTGGATCAATGTTCTTCATTTCCACAAAGTAAAGGTAGGTTAAAATTTCTGCGGAGGATAAGGATCCGCCTGGGTGGCCAGCTTTGGCTGCATGAACCCCCTGGATAATGCCTTTTCTAATTTCATTTGCATGCTTTTGTAATTCTAACTTGTTCATTTTCTCTTCCTTTTTGTGAAGTTTTATTTACAGACTTATTCCATGAAATCGGATTCGTCTAATTCTTTTGCATTGCCTTTATTTTTTCTTCCACCAAAACGGAATTTGCCAGAGCCTCTCTGGGATGCATTATCAATCGCATCATCAATAATTCCCTTAATGTCTTCGTAGCCTAATCTTGCGGTTGGAACATTCAGCTCATCAATCTTTGCATGAAGGGCCAGAAGTGCCATATCGTTAATTTCATAGCCTTTTTCTTTCGCATAATCGCAAGCTAAATCTGCCCACTGTGCCAGGCTCAACTCTTCAATATCTAAGCGAGTCTTGAAAAGTTTCTTCAGTTCCGGATGTTTGCTGATCATATTATCTACTGCCAGCTGGTTACCTTCCAAAGCTACCATAGTGGAGGAGGTAGAGTTCTTCAGAACTTGAATCAGGTCATCTACGGTCTGATCATTTAAGTATCCTACATTTTCAATCAGCAGGTCGCTGCCATTAATCTTATTGAATACCTTCTGCATGTTCTTTCCATTCAAGGCTTCTGCTTTCACCTTCGCAACTCTGCTACTGCCGCTTCCGATTTCTTTGCTTACTGCCTTAATAACCGCAATGGTCAGGAAGGTTTTCCCGCTCTTGGTATCGCCAGTTACCAGAAGGTTTCCGCCCGTTGCATCTCCAGCTCTCTTCTTATCAATCAGGCTGCCAATCGTATGATTGATCTTCTGCTCCATGCCATCCATAAGTAGGAACTCGTAAAGTTCGTCTTTAAGTTCTTCTGGCATTTCGTATCCGTAATCATCCAGCGTCTCTTCGTATTCATCTTCATACTCTTCTTCGTACTCGTCCTCATACTCTTCTTCGTACTCGTCTTCATA
>JAKSRL010000079.1 GCA_024403635.1 Lachnospiraceae bacterium
TTAAGTCACAGCGTCGGGTTGCGGAACACTTTCATTACTATGTGGGCCGCCGATTGGCGGCGGAATGGAGATTATTATGAAAAACAATAGAAAAACACCCCTTCGGGTGTTTTTTCTATACTTCAAAAATAAATCAGCAAAAAATATTCGATTTATAATAAAAGAAACTCCGAATTATATTCCTTGAATTGAAATTTTGTAAAATCACTGCATAAAAATCTTGTCACATGAGCATCGCTGTCCGGAATCAGTTTTCCCCCCTTTTGGATAATGTATTTCTGGATGTCTGGATTTGGATAAGGCACATTTCGCCGCCCTCTGTTATAAGCCCCGAAGTTTACTTCAAATATGGCACCGGTCTGTAATAACTGATCCACGGCCTTTTTCCAAGCAGCCACATATCTCGGATGATTCTCATCAAAGAAATGTTCCTCTTGGTTATAGAGGGAAATCAAATCAAAATGGCCAATAATATCTGCGCCGGTCCGGTTCACAACATCCGCTTCCGTTTCAAAGAACTTTTCTACCAGAGCATAGTAATCTCCCTGAAAATACTTCTCTACCATGTACGGATATTTTTCCGGTCCATCATCTACCGCCACCATTTCATCTCCCAATTTCAGGAAATGAACGGAGCCAATAATATAATCATAGCCTTCTGCCAGATAATCGGATTCATAATCCTGCTCGATTCCCAGCTTAATGGAAATCTGGTCTTTATATTTTTCCCGCAAAGCCAGAATCGTTTTCCGATATTCTGCCTCCTTTTCCGGAGTCATACAATAATCCGCCTCAAAGCTGGTATAGGAATGATCGGAAAAGCCGATTTCCGTCATACCTTTTTCGATGGCGGCTCAGACCATATCCTCTGCCGGATATTTACCATCACTAAATAACGTATGCACATGATAATCTTTTAAAATCATTGATTATCCCCTGTCATTTTTTCCTGTTTTACTTTTTTATCAATAACATGACGGGAAGCTAATTCTTTATGAATATCCTCCAGGCTAATGCCAGCTTCAATCATGAGAACCATGACATGGTAAGCCAAATCAGCGATTTCATAGATGGTTTCTTTTTTGTCTTGTGCTTTCGCAGCAATAATAACTTCCGTACTTTCCTCGCCGACCTTCTTTAAAATCTTATCCAGACCTTTTTCAAACAGATAGGTAGTATAAGAGCCTTCCTTTTTCTCCGTCTTTCTTCCTTCAATCAGTTCCATCAGACCTTCGTAGGAGAATTCTTTTCGCTCTTCACTTTCAAACACCGGATACTCGAAGCAGGACTTGGTTCCTTTATGGCAAGCAGGTCCATCTGGCTCTACCACAACAACTAAAGCGTCCTGGTCGCAGTCTGCCGTAATGGAAACGATGTGCTGGTAGTTTCCGCTGGTCTCGCCTTTCAGCCACAGTTCATTTCTAGAACGGCTCCAGAAACAAGTCAGTTCCTTCTCCATGGAAATTTTCAGGCTTTCCTTGTTCATATAAGCAAGAGTCAGTACCTGTTTGGATACGGAGTCTACTACAATTGCCGGAATCAGGCCCTTCTCATCAAATTTTAATTCATCAATGTTAATCATATATCTTCAACCTTTCTATATTCTGGAAGGAATATTATTCTTCTTCATTTCTTTTTTCAAGTCGGTAATTGCTACTTCTCCAAAGTGGAAAATGGAAGCAGCTAACCCGGCATCCACTTTCGGTAAAGCCTTGAATAAGGTAATGAAATCTTCAATACAGCCTGCGCCTCCGGAAGCGATGACCGGTACGGAAACAGCGTCACATACTGCCTGCAGCATCTCCAGGTCAAAGCCTTTCTTTACTCCATCCGTATCAATGGAGTTTACTACAACCTCTCCGGCTCCGTTGCCAACACAGCGTTTAATCCATTCGATGGCTTCCATCCCAGTATCTTCTCTGCCGCCTTTGGCAAAGACACGGAATTGCCCATCCACCCGCTTTACATCTACGGAAAGCACAACGCATTGGTCACCATAGAGCTTTGCAGCTTCTTCTATCAATCCTGGATTCCGAATGGCTCCGGAATTTACGCTGACTTTGTCTGCACCACATTTCAAAACCCGATCGAAATCATCTACGGAATCAATTCCTCCACCAACGGTCAGCGGAATAAAAACATTGGCTGCAGTTTCCACTAAAATATCCGTAAAGATTTCTCTTCCTTCTGCGGATGCGGTTATATCATAAAAGACCAGTTCATCCGCTCCATTGGCACTGTAATATTTCGCCAGTTCTATTGGAGAAGACACGTCTTTTAAGCCTTCAAAATTTGTCCCTTTTACTACTCTTCCATTTTTAACATCTAAGCATGGAATGATTCTTTTGGTTATCATTTATTTTCCTCTATCTACAGAATTCTTATTTTGCCAGTTCAATTGCAACGCTTAAATCAATGGCTCCGGTATAGTACGCCTTTCCGATAATGGCTCCGTAAAGATCATAGCTCCGTAAAGCCTTCACATCGTCCAAAGTAGAAACGCCGCCAGAGGCTACAATCTGGACCTCAAACCGTTTTGCCAATTCCTGATACAGAGCACGGTTGGTTCCTACCATAGCTCCGTCTTTGGAAATATCGGTACAGATTAAAGTTTTTACGCCAATGCCAACCATCTCTTTACAGAAATCAAAAGCATCGATGCCTGAACTTTCCGTCCAGCCTTTTACTGCTACAGCTCCGTCTTTGATATCAATACCTACGGCAATTTTCTCGCCATAAGCAGCTACCGACTCTTTTACAAAATTTCGATCTGCGACTGCTGCCGTTCCTAAAATTACCCGGTCCAAGCCGCTGCCAATATATTTCTCAATAACTTCCATGCTGCGGATTCCGCCACCGATTTCGCAGAACAGGCCACTGGTTTTCTTAATATCCACAACCACATCAAAGTTCGGGGTGGTTCCTTCTTTGGCGCCCTCTAAATCTACCAAATGAATAGCAGAGGCGCCCTTTGCCTTAAAATCAAGAGCAACATCTACTGGCTGATGGCTGTAAACGGTTTTCTGGGCATAGTCTCCTTTGTAAAGCCTTACAGCTTCTTTTTCATATAAATCAATTGCCGGAAAGATTAACATGGGACACCTTCCTTTCCGGTCATTTCACAAAAGCTCTTTAAAATTGCCAGACCCGTTTCTCCGCTTTTTTCCGGATGGAACTGGCATCCCATTACATTCTCCTTCGCTACGGCTGCCGTAACATCGACATCATATTCCACCGTTGCGATGGTGCTGTCTTCACAATTCTTTGCATAGCAGGAATGAACGAAGTAAACACAGTCACCTTCCTGAATATATTGAAAGAGGGGATGCTTCTCTCCCTTAAAATCAAGTCCATTCCAACCCATATGAGGCACTTTCAGGTCTTTACGAATATCTTCTGCCAACGGACAAATCTGGCCCTTTAAAAGACCTAATCCTTCGTGCTCGCCGTACTCATAGCTTTTTTCAAATAACAACTGCATACCTAAGCAGATGCCCATTAAAGGCTTGCCTTTTGCGGCCTGTTCCTTTACAACATCCGCCATTCCGGACTCTTTTATTTTTTTTGCAGCGTCTTCAAAAGCCCCTACACCAGGGAGAAGAATTCTCTCCGCTTTTTCTATTACTTCTTTATCCGATGTAACAACCGCTTCCTGTCCAATCGCTGCAAAGCTGCTCTTTAAGGAAAACAGATTTCCTACACCGTAGTTAATAATTGCTATCATTACAGAACTCCTTTTGTAGATGGAATTTCACCGGCAAATTCCGCATCAATGGCCACTGCCTGACGGAGGCTTCGTCCGATGGACTTATAAGCGCCTTCAATAATGTGATGGGAATTTTTACCGGAAAGCTGACGGAAATGAACCGCACATTCTGCCTGGCGGACAAAGCCCATCCAGAACTCTTCTACTAATTCCGTATCAAAATCACCTACTTTTTCTGTAGGAATATTCATTTCAAAGCCTAAATAGGCTCTTCCGGAAAAATCCACTGCAGAAAGAATCAAAGCCTCATCCATTGGAAGAACGGTGTCCCCATAGCGATGGATGCCTCTCTTATCTCCCAAAGCGTCTTTGAAAGCCTTTCCTAAAGCGATGCCGATATCTTCTACGGAATGATGATAATCTACGTAGGTATCACCTTTGCAAGTAACGTTCAGGTCAAAGCGACCATGAGAAGCAAACAAGGTCAGCATATGGTCCATAAAGCCACAGCCCGTATTAATTTCGCTTTTTCCGGTTCCGTCCAGTTCCAAAGAAAGGGCGATATCGGTTTCTGCAGTTGTTCGATTTACTTCCGCTTTTCTCATTTCAACAGCTCCTTCAATACATCAATCAACTCCTGCATCTGTTCCATACTGCCGATGGTGATGCGGTTATAATCTTTCAATCGTTCCGTTTCAAAATGTCGGACTAAAATTCCTCTTTCCTTTAATGCCAGATACAACGCCTGACCGCCCATTTTCGCAGTTTTTGCGAAAACGAAATTGGTCTTGGAATCGGTCATTTCAAAGCCTAATTTCTTCAGCTCTTCTTCCGTATATTTTCGGTTTTCAATAATGGCCTGGCAGTTGTTCTTAAAATATTCCTCATCACCTAAAGCGCCGATTCCTGCAGCCATGGTCATACGGTTAATGTTATATGGGTTGGTAGAATACTTAATGGTATTCAGATCTGCAATCAGCTCTTTGCAAGCCGCACCAAAGCCTAAGCGGGCGCCAGCCATGGAACGGGATTTGGAAAAGGTCTGAGTTACTAAAAGATTCTTGTAAGAATGAATCAGGTCCAGACAGCTTTCTCCACCAAAATCTACATAGGCTTCGTCAATTACGACTACATTGTCCGGATTGCTTTCCACAATTTTCACAATGTCTTCCTTGCTTAAAGCAATACCGGTAGGCGCGTTCGGATTGGCGATAAAAATAGTCTTATTAATTCCAATATAATCATTTACATCAATGGTAAAATCGTCCTTTAAAGGAATCTGCACATATGGCACATTATTGACTTGGGCAAACACCGTATAGAAACCGTAGGTAACATCGGCAAAAGCTGCCGGATATGCTTCATCACAGAAGGCCATAAAAGCAAAATTCAGAATTTCATCGGAACCGTTGGTAAATAAGATTTCCTCTTTTTCCAGACCGAATTTTTCACAGGCGATTTCCACCAGGCCTCTTACTTCCGGATCCGAATATAACTGAAGGTCACCAGCTGCCTGACGAGCCAGTCTCTGTGCATAAGGTGACGGTGGGAATGGTGATTCGTTGGTATTTAATTTATTGTATTTTTTTTCCTGTGGCTGCTCACCAGGAGTATATGGCGTCAGCGCTTTATATTTCTCACTGAAAAAGCTGCTCATTCTTCTTCCTCCGTACGGATGACTGCGCTCTTTGCATGAGCCGTAAGTCCTTCCTTCTTTGCAAAAGTTGCAACATCTTCTGCAACCTTCGCTAAAGCATCTTTTGTATAGTAGGTATATTGCATTTTCTTTACGAAATCATCTACCGAAAGCGGGCTGGAAAATCTTGCAGTTCCACTGGTTGGTAAGGTATGGTTCGGGCCTGCGAAATAATCACCTAAAGCTTCCGGACAATTCCTTCCTAAGAATACCGAACCTGCATTTCGGATGGAATCCAGATAATCGAATGGATTATCCACACAAAGTTCCAAATGCTCCGGAGCGATTTCGTTGGCAATATCAATTACCTTTTCCAAATCATCGGCTACAATAATTTTTCCATTGTTGTCGATAGAAGCTCTTGCGATTTCTGCTCTCTCCAATTTTGGAATCTGTTCTTCTAATTCTTTTTGTACTTCCACTGCCAGTTCTGCGCTATCGGTTACTAAAACTGCGCTGGCTAATTTATCATGTTCTGCCTGAGACAGAAGATCCGCTGCTACATATTTTGCATTGGATTTTCCGTCTGCAATAATCAAAATCTCGCTAGGTCCGGCAATCATATCGATGGAAACGTTTCCATACACCTGCTTCTTAGCTTCTGCGACGAAAGCATTTCCAGGTCCTACGATTTTATCAACTTTCGGAATGGATTCGGTTCCATAAGCTAAAGCTGCAATAGCCTGAGCTCCGCCAACTTTAAAGATTTTATCCATGCCAGCAACGGAAGCTGCTGCCAGAATATATGGATTGATTTTTCCGTCTGCGTTTGGAGGCGTTACCATAACCACCTCTGGACAACCTGCGATTTTTGCAGGAATGGTATCCATTAAAACCGTCGATGGATAAGCAGCAGTACCACCAGGGACATATAAACCAGCCTTGTCTACTGGAATAACCTTCTGACCAATTACAATTCCTTTTTCATCGTTAATGATGAAACTATTCCTTTTCTGTTTTTCATGGAATTTACGAATGTTTGCTGCGGCTTTTTTCAGGATTTCCACAAATTCTGGTTCTACCTGAGCCAAAGCCTCTTCGATTTCTTCCGGGCTAACCTGAAGTTTCTCCAAATGGGCCTTATCGAATTTCTCATTATATTCAAAAAGAGCTGCATCGCCTCTTGCCTTAACGTTTTCGATGATGTCCCTTACTACATCTTCTACGTTTACTGTAGGCTCTACACGTGCAAAAATGTCTTCATTTTTTACTTCGCCAAATTTCAGAATCTTAATCATGGTTTTCCCTCCAACCACTTATTTTTTTTAAACAATCTCGGATAAATTATCTACCAGTTTCTTAATATTATTTCCCTTAAATTTCAGGGCGGACTTATTCGCAATCAGTCGTGCAGAAATCGGAACGATTTCTTCTACAACCTCCAGATTGTTTTCTTTTAACGTTGTACCAGTTTCTACGATATCTACAATAACGTCAGAAAGGCCTAACAACGGTGCTAATTCGATGGATCCGTTCAAATGAATTATATCAATATCCCGGCCTTTTGACTGATAAAATTTCTGTGCTATCTTAGCAAACTTTGTAGCGACTCTCAACGTTTTTGAAGGGTCATATTGGAAGCCCTTTGGAGCAGCTACTGCCATGCGGCAGATACCGGTATTCATATCTAAAAGTTCGCTGATGTCTGGTTCATATTCCAATAAAATATCTTTTCCGCAAACACCGATATCTGCAGCGCCACGCTCTACGTAAATGGATACATCGGAAGGTTTTACCCAGAAATATCTCACTTTATTTTCACTGTTTTCAAAAATCAGTTTGCGGTTTGTTTCCAGAATGGACGGGCATTCATAACCGGCCTTGGCAAACAGGTCATAAACCTTTTCTCCCAGACGGCCCTTTGGAAGAGCTACGCTGATATATTCGTCGCTGTCATCCGCCTCTGGTATCTCTACCCGATCCAGTTCATCTACATAAACTGCAAAACCGATAGCTTTGGAATGACGACGCATTTTCTGCATCAGATTATCATACTGGCCACCAGATAGAACCGCCGTCGGTACATTTTTAATAAAGCCCTTAAAAACAATGCCGTTATAGTAATTCACATCATCATCCATAGAGAAATCAAAGTGAATAAAATCAGAAGCCTCACTCTCGCACAGTTTCTCTAATATCTGGAAAAAGGCCCCGATAGCTTCATCTCCTGCAAAAACAGAAGTGATTTTCTCAAGAGCTTCTTTATTTTCCTTTATTCCTCCCTGAATGGCCAGGAGTTGGTTCATAAGTTCCTCATCGTCCGCTACCTTTTTAATTAAGTCAATGTTAGAAATGGCCAGAACAATGTCACTGGATAACAACTTCATGCTATCCACTGCAAGAAGAAGCACATCAACTACTTCCTGCCCGGACACTTTTCCAAAGCATTCCACTCCAGCCTGCATCAGTTCCTTAAAAGAACCAGTGCCGGAGGAAACACGATAAACGTTTTCATTATAATAAACCTTCTGCAATTCTTCCGGAAGGTCTTTGGAATTCTTAATGATCGATAACGTAACATCCGGCTTTAAAGCCATCAGTTTTCCGTCCGTATCGGTAAAAGTAATTACATTATCGGAAACCAGAAAGTCTTTATTTCTGGCATAAAGATCATACTCTTCAAATTTGCTCATTCGGTAAGGGGCAAAACCATGATTGATATACAGTTCCCTTAATGAAAATATGTACTTTTCTCCCCTTTGTAAAACAGCTTCGTTAATCATAATTGTTCTCCGTTTACTTTAGTATGGTAGTGTGCTACCATACTACCTTAATAAAGAGCCTACGTCAATACTTATTTTACTTTATGTTGACTTGAGTTCTCTTACATTAAATGATACCATAGTTTTATGAATAATGTTTTAGCAATTGTAGTAACTTATAATCGTTTATCGATGTTAAAAGAGGTTGTTTTTGCCCTTTTGGAGCAGACGACTCCTTGCGACATTTTAATCGTGGATAATGCAAGCACCGACGAGACTGCATCCTGGGCCAAAGACCTGCTTTCCGGCCATGATGCTTCCCGTGCGAAGCTGCTTTATGAAAATACAGGCGCCAACTTAGGCGGTGCCGGTGGTTTTAATTATGGTATGCGCCGTGGCGTTG
>JAKSRL010000008.1 GCA_024403635.1 Lachnospiraceae bacterium
AGGCTGAGGTTGCGGTCACGGTGATGGTTCCTGCCGGCTCATCGGCTGCTACGGTTAACAGGCCGTTCGCACTTACTTTTGTATTGCTACTATGATTTCCACTGATGCTCCACTGTACGTTATGGCTGGCATTTCCGGTTACGGCGGCGCTCAGCTGCAAGGTGTTTCCGGATACCACCGTCTGGTTCTTCGGCGTTACCGTTACGGAATCGATCACCAGAGGGACTTCTACATTAACAGCAACGGTGTCGTTTTTTGTTGAATCAAATGAAGAAGTTGCAGTTACATAAATAATGGATGCACTCTCATTTGCCCCAATCGTCAGTAAACCGTTTGCTGTGATCTTTGTGCTGCTGCTTCTATTTCCACTGATGCTCCACCGTACGTTATGGCTGGCATTTCCAATTACACCTGCTGTAAATTGCTGACTTTCTCCTTTTACTACGGATGCATTATGCGGAGTTACCGTTACGGACTGGATGATTTGCGGAATTTCCACAGAAATATATGCGGAATCTGATTTTGTCATGTCATATACAGAAGTAGCCGTTACGCAAAGGGTTCCTTCTCTCTCATTTCCACCGACAAATAAAAGTCCGCTATCTGTAATATAGGTATTATTATCTGTATTTCCACTTACGTTCCAAAAGATAGAATCATCTGCTGTACCAGTTACATCTGCCCAAAACTGCAGTATATCACCAGGATGAACCGTATCCTCTGCTGCACTGATGCTTACAGATTCAATACTCTGGCTCTGACCTACGTAAACTTCTACAATATCGGACACTTCCAAATTATAGGTAGATACGGCGCAAACAATAAGACATTCGGAAGTCTCGTTATTACCTACATAAAGTAATCCATCATCGGTAATATATGTATTTGGGTCGTAACTTTCATATACGCCCCAAGCCAGATCAGCCGTAGAACCACCTACAATCTCTGTAGTAAACTGGAAGGTACTTCCTGGTGTTACAACCAGATTTCTCTGAAGGATTGTTACGGATTGCATTTGCTCCAAAGCATTCACATAAACCACGGTGGAATCGGACATCGAAGGATCATACTGTGAGGTTGCGCGAACAATGAGACTGTGTGAAGTCTCTGCTCCACTGACAGAAAGAAGTCCATCTCCTGTAATATAGGTATTTCCATTATTATTCCCCTCTACCGTCCATGTAACGTTATGAGTTGCGGTTCCTACTACATCTGCGTGGAACTGAAGGTTTTTTCCTACGTTTACACTTTCATAGGTTGGAGAGATTGTTACGGATTCGATGTATGGGATTTCTGCCGGATACTGCTCAACATAAGCGATAGCTGTACCAGATTTTGTCTGGTCCTTATGAGAAGTTGCGGTAACGTAAATCTGTCCTGCTTCTTCATCTTCTCCAACATAGAGCAAGCCACTGGAAGAAATGCTGGTGTCGCTATCTGTATTTCCACGAATGGTCCAAATAACGCCGCAGTCGGAAGAATTACCTGTCACCGTTGCGTTGAACTGAAGATAATTTCCTACTAAAATTGAATCTTCCGAAGGGGTTACTGTTACGGAAGAAATATATTCCGGATATGAAATGTTCACTCTAACGCTTCCCGATTTTCCGATATCATAAACAGATGTTGCATTAACAACAATATAGGAAGCGCTCTCGTTACTTCCAATAACAAGATATCCATTACTGTCAATATATGTACTGTTGCTATTTGCATGGGATACCGTCCATGCTACTGCCTGACTAGGATTTCCAGTTCCTACTACTTGTGCAGAAAACTTTCGTCCATTTCCCGGAGCAAGTGTAACATTGCTTGGAGATACCACTACGCTAGTAACCGTTGGAACTACAGGATTAGATACGGTTACGGAAACAGTGTCCTTTTTGCTGGAATCAAACTGTGAGGTTGCGGTGACCTGAATTGTATTTGATGTTTCCGAGCTGCCTACGGTAAGTAAGCCATTGGAAGAAATTTTTGTCTTTGAATCGGTATTTCTACTAACAGACCAAGAAACCGATGGATTCGCATTACCAGTAACGTTTGCGGAAAACTGAAGGGTATTTCCTCGGGAAACAGATGGATGAGCACTATTTCCAGGAGTAACCGTTACCGAATCAATGGTAAGAACCGGCTGATCCACTGCTAGGGTTATGGAATCCGAATATGTCGAATTTGCTACACTTGTTGCGGTTACCGTAATATAATCTGCAGTTTCATCTGCTGCTACGTTCAAGAATCCATTGGAAGAAACGGTTGTATTGTTGCTTGTTGCTCCAGAAACCGTCCATGTTGCTGCTTGAGAAATGGAACCATAGGAAGCAACATTCAAATTCAGCTGTAAAGATGAGCCTGTTGCAATATGGCTCTGAGTATTTGTTATCTCCCAACAGGAAATGCCGGATTCGCTTCCACCACCGTCAACATTCAGATGGATCGGTACATAAGCCTCCATTGTCTTATCTCTGCGATTATATCCCGTCAGGATAACATCACCGACTACTTCGCCATTTACATAGAATGTTGTTGGATATGGATTTGGTGAATATAAAGTAAAATCATAATAGTAGGTTGCGGTTGACTTTGCCCGTAAATCAAATCGTACCCATGTCTGTCTGTTCGGATTCAGATATTCTTCTGTATTCGATACCGGTACGCTATTTTCAAAACCACTAACCCCTACTGGACACGCATAAATAGTTGGAGCAGCATTTATGTATGCTCCTTCGGAAGCCACACGACAATTACTACTAATATCAGCAGCGATATCTTTATATTTATATTGTCCTGAAAATTCCGTATTATTCATGGCATAATCCACTCTAATAACCGTAAGAACTAAACCATAGGATGCCGCGTTGGCCGTAAGTTCAAATAACGACGATGTCGTAACAACCATAGCCAAGACCATTAATAAAGCTAATATTCTCTTTTTCAGTCTCATGTAAGCCTTCCTTTCTCGAATTTAATTGGTGATTTCAGCGTCGAAGGGGTATTGCTAAAATCTAATATTTCTAAAAATGCACACAAAAAAGTAGTTATATTCATACAAACATAACTACTCCTTTATAACAAAAATATACAATTTTCTTTAAACGTGCCACAGTGGGAGTAGGAACTACAAGACAAGTATCCACAAAAATATTAGCGGGCATTGCATAATATAAGCCCGTAGAAGACGTAACTAACCCATTTGAGTTAGGTGAAAAACCATATTCTGTTAACGTCCCAAGAATGTATCTAACCCTCATTGCGTTCCCTTTTTTCAAATCCCTTTGATACTTAGAAACGCTCCCCCCAATTAGACATTGGTGATTTTAGCACACCTTATTTTCAAAAGTAAATATGATTTTTTCGCAAGAAACAACGTATTTTCAAGGCTTTTTCGCATTTTACTATATATAGTGTTTTTATTTTTACGTCCTCCCACAAGATATATTGATACTCAATAATAATTGTATTTATAAAGTACAATCTGAAAAATCGTTTTTTTCGTCAAAACGTATATTGTATTAATTTTTGTGATTTTTTCAAAAAAATAAGAAAGGAACCCAGGGGTCAGGCTCCTTTCTCATTTGCATATTTTATGAATATTGTTAATAAACTTTTTTATTTCTTAAATCCAACAAAATCATACCAGTAATTGAAGCGTTCTCTCAGCATCTTCATATGCTCTTCGTCCTGTAATTTTTCTGGTTCGAAAGCTTCGAGACGTTCAATTTCTTCAAAGTAATCCTGAAGAAGAATCTGACAGTCCAGGTCAAACATTTTACTTGGCTCTAATACTTCAAATTCAAACGGCAAGCAGGTTGGAATCTGAACCAAAGTATCTTTTTCTGCTTCGAATTCACAGTAATGATCTGCATTTTCCCATACACGGAATAACAGTTTGCCTTCGGTAATATAGTAGAAGTACTGTTCTGGGCGGATTGCCGGATGCTCTACCTTCAATCCTTTCTCCATAATTGCTTCCCATACTTCCTTTACTCCATGCATTTCCCAACGGCCGATTTTCAGTTTCATGGTCAGGCCTTCACGCTCATGGATTTTCAGTGCGCTGTCTTTCACGCGAACTGCGGATACGGCTTCCGGCTCAACATATGGTGCATTCGGGAAAGTACGAGGAGCGCCCCCGTAGATTTCTAAGAGTTTCTTCTGCAGATCCGGGTCTTCCCAACGTCCCGGGAAATTACGCTGTACACGAAATCTTCTCGCAGTAGAATTTGCCATGTCCAAACCCTGGAACATAATGTTCATACGTGCATTTTCGGATGCTGGTTTGAAAGAATGGCCCATATATGGCTGAATATGAAGGATGTCCCCAGGGCCTAAGATTACTTTTTCGCCTAATACACAGCACTCAATCTTTCCATTTACTACAAAGAAGGTTTCGCAGCCATAGGAATGCTCATGATAGCCGATATCCTGTGTTTCTGGTGACGCAAACTCCATACAGTCCATTTCATTCTTTTGAACAGGACCAACTGGATGAAAAAAGTCATAATGCTGGATGCCGTTGTTGTTTGTATACGCGATACAATCCTCTGGTTCTCTCATTCTTACACGGTATGGAATCTTCATAATTATTCTCCTTTTCATTTTTTCTTATTTTATCGTAGCGTCAGCCGTTTTACAACCGGAACGACTCGTAATGAGCAGTCAAATTATCTGATTTATCATCCAATAGAATAACTGATTGCTTACATGTCCATCCGTATTGCCCTGCAGGAAGTACCATCTGACGGGATAGATTAAGATGCAATGCCTTTAACGCATCTTTCGGGCCGGAAATTAGAAAAAACATCTAAAAATGCTCAATTATTACGTTTCTGTTCTAGGAAATGCCCCTCTTTAACATGGAATGATATTGTTGAACGACCCACCATTTTCAGCGGGTTCTATTTGTATTATTTATTCTTTTCCATAGATAATTTTTGCTCTTTTTATAGAGTACTCTCTCATCAAGCTCATCAATTCTGTGTTTTGTTCTCCGTCAAGAGGCTTTCCATTCTTAATCCACTTATCATAGCTTTGTTTGTCTAATTCGTCTATTCGTGGCTGATATTCTTTATCCAATTCATTAAGTTTTTTTGCTGGTCTTCTGTAATATTTGATATATCCACTATCTCTTAATCCTTCCATAAGCAAGTGTTGATTAGTTGAACGATCTACCATTTTCAGCGTGCTATATTGATTTCATTTCACAACTTTCCTTTCTTCTGTCACTCAGTCCTCCATAACCAGAAAGCCCTTCTCCCAGGCTTTCTGGAACTTCACCTCATCAATTAGCCATTTTCCTATGCATCTTCCTTTGGAATCCACTTTTGACGGATGCGCAAAATAATTCCCGTATTCGCTTCGGCAACACTGCAGGATATATCCCTTACTCAGTCCGGTCTTTTCCGCCATTTTTTGAGCACTTAAAAACATCTGCACACCTCCTTCCATATTTTCTCTATTCGTTGAACGACCCACCATTTTCAGCGGGTTATATTTGATTTGGTGAAATATTCTGGTTGTGAACGATTCCAATTTGCTTTAAACGATGATTTAGAAAAAAATTTCCAGTTATGAATGATTAATTTCGCATTTTTCGAAATAATCCGTTTAATAATCATTCACAACTGGAATATTTTTCCAATCACAAACTGTCATACTATAAGAAACCATTCACAACCGGAAAATTTTAGCGATCAACAGCGAATCTCATCTTGGAATCTGATCATGCAAAAAAAGTTCTCAAGAAAGCTTGATAATTCAGCATTTCTTAAGATCTTCTAACAGTGGAGAGGATGGGATTCCCACCGGCGGCTCAGCCGCCTTTCGGGCCGCGTCGGCGTCGAAGGTCCACTGGACCTTCTCCTTCCGTCGCTTTCTTCGAAAGCTCCTCCCTCCTTGTTCGAATCCCTTCCGACTGCCTAAAAAAATAGAACCAGAGCTTTTGCTCTGATTCTATTTTTTTAGCGGAGAGGATGGGATTCGAACCCATGCGCCCTTTCGGACAAACGGTTTTCAAGACCGCCTCGTTATGACCACTTCGATACCTCTCCAGATATGTCACTACATTCGGTCAAGTTCTGCAGCGTCCGTCTTTCACACGGCAAATGAAATTATATCATTTTAGTTTTGATTTTGCAACTTCTAAATCGTCCGGCGTAGTGATTTTTATGTTGTCATAGGAAGCCTCTACTAGCTTCACTTTTTTCTCCGGAAAAACAGCTTCGTAAACCATAGAATCATCAGTCGCCATCTTTCTCATGCGGTTTCGCGAAAAGATTCGATAGGCCTGCAAGATATCACCATAGTGGAAGCCCTGTGGCGTCTGAATCTGCCAGGTCAAAGCTCGCTGAGTAGTTTCTGCCACGAAGCCATCGGCATCCGCTATTTTAATGGTATCCTTTACCGGCATTCCAGCAATGGCTGCTCCATGATCTTTTACTGCAACAATCATTTTGTTAATGAATTCCGCACGAACAAAAGGTCTGGCGCCATCATGGATCAGAACAATATCATCTTCTGCTGCCACATCAGACAAATCGTCTAAAGCATGGAAAGAAGAATCCAATCGCTCTTTCCCGCCTTCGCAAACCCGAATGACTTTTTTAAAACCATACCTATCAATAATTTCGGTTAAGACGAACTGTAGGTATTCTTTGGCAACAACCACAGATACATCCGTCACATCCGATTCTTCAAAAGCCTTCAGTGTATAATACAAAAGTGGCTTTCCGTTCACATCCATATACTGTTTTGGAATGTTGCCACCCATGCGTGTGCCTGCACCACCGGCAACGATAATACCAAATGTTTTCATTGAAACCTTTCGAAAAAACAAACCTGTCCGGACGTTCCCGACAGGTCTGAATCCTTTATCTTATAATTTCAGTCCCGGAACTGCATTCAGGTCCAGACCATCTCTCTTACCATTCATATATTCATAGAAACCTGCTGCGCCAATCATAGCTGCATTATCGGTACAAAGAACCGGTTTCGGACAATAGAACTGCCCGCCTCTAACCTCTACCGCCTCTTTCAAAGCAGCTCTTAAGGTCTGGTTGGAAGCAACGCCGCCAGCCATAGCAAACTTGTTCATGCCAAATTCATCCAAAGCCATCAGAACTCTTTCCTTCATACTGTCGATAACGGACTGTTGGAAGGAAGCGGCTACATCGGCCTGGAACTTCTCATCAATTTCCATGCCCTTCATTTTATAGGAATTAATCGTATTCAATACCGCGCTCTTAACACCACTAAAACTGAAGTCATAAGGAGCTTCGTCTATCTTTGCGCGCGGGAAAGAAAATGCCTTCGGATCTCCATTATGCGCGCATTTTTCTACCTTTGGTCCACCTGGATAGCCTAAACCGATAGCACGGGCAATTTTGTCATAGGCTTCGCCTGCCGCATCATCTCTGGTTCTTCCGATGACTTCATAATCCGTATGATTTACAACCTTTACCAAATGGGTATGTCCGCCGGAAGCTACCAGACAAAGAAATGGAGGCTCTAATTCCGGATACTCGATAAAGTTAGCACATACATGGCCTTTTATATGGTGAACTCCTACCAAAGGAATGTTCTTCGCATATGCGATGGATTTCGCTGCAGCTACGCCTACCAGAAGGGCACCTACCAGGCCCGGTCCATAGGTAACGGCAACCGCATCCAGATCGTCTAAAGTTTTTCCTGCATCCTCTAAGGCTTTACGGATGACTGGATTAATTTTCTCAATATGAGCTCGGGAAGCGATTTCCGGAACAACTCCGCCATAAATCGTATGCAAATCAATCTGGGAATAAATAACACTGGAAAGAACCGTACGGCCGTTTAACGTTACGGCTGCTGCGGTTTCATCACAGGAAGATTCAATTGATAAAATAACAGTATCACTCATAGTTCTGTCCTTTTTCAGCTCTTATTCTTCGTCGCTGAATTTTAAATCTATACTCTTTAAATCTTTGCCGGCTTCTATCCGGTCAAAAATTTTTCTTGCTTCGTCAATGTATTCGGAAGGTCGGATTAAAGACGGGCTGTAATGGGTCAGCCACATACGTCCTGGTTGTGCCTTCGCACCTAAAGCGGCTGCTTCGTAGAAAGTCATATGTCTCTTTTCTACCGCGTCCTGATGTTTTTCCGGATCTCCATACATGCCTTCGCAGATAAACAGGTCTGCACCTTTTGCAGCTTCTGCAATGGAATCCAACGGCCGGGTATCGGTGCAATAAGTTACTTTCAGTCCTTTCCGGTCCGGACCCATCACCATATCCGGTGTATAGGTTACTCCGTCGATTTCTACATTGTCGCCGTTCTGAAGAATTCCCCAGGCCTTTACCGGAAGGTTTAAAGCTTTCGCCCGTTCTACATCGAATTTTCCGGAACGGTCTACGATAATGCTGTAACCATAGCAGGTAACTCGATGCTGAAGTTTAAAGGCCTGAATCCGGAAACCGTCAAACCACAGTTCCTGATTGTCTTCTTCTAATTCAATATAATTAATATAAAACGGTAATTCCGGAGCAATTACTCTTAACGATTCTACAACCTTTTTTAAGCCTCTCGGTCCCACAATATTCAATGGAGCCGTACGTTCCGAGTTTCCCATAGTCAACAGAAGGCCTGGAAGGCCTCCTACATGATCTCCATGAAAATGGGTCAGACAGATTAAATCGATAGACTTAAAAGACCATCCCTTTTCCTTAATGGCAATTTGGGTGGCTTCACCGCAATCTATTAAGATGTTGGAACCATTGTAGCGAGCCATCAATGATGTCAAATGGCGCTTTGGCAGAGGCATCATTCCTCCGGTTCCTAAAAGACAAACGTCAAGCATTCTCTCGTTCTGCCTTACCGGCATTCTCCGTTATAATTGTTTTAAATATAAAACCGCATCCTCTTTCGGGTTGCTGTAAAAATTCTTTCGCAGGCCGATTTTTTCAAAGCCTTCTTTTTCGTATAGGCGGATAGCCGCCTCATTACTTTCCCGGACCTCCAGATTAATGCTGGTAACGCCTCGTTCTTGTGACATATCATAAGCAATATCCAAAAGTTCGGAAGCAATTCCCATTTCCCGATAGTCAGCCTCCACCGCAATGCTGACCAGATTTCCTTCATCCAGCACACACATGACTGCCGCATAGCCGATGACATCTTTTCCAGCCTTTGCCACAACAAACACGTTGTTTCCAGTCTCCATGTAGTGAGCAATACTGGCTTCACTCCATGGCTGGCCAAAGTATTTTTTTTCCATCTGGGAAACTTTTGCTATATCATCATAAGTTAATTCAAAGTAGGAAACTTCCATAACTTACCGATTCTCTTTTTCTGCCCGTTCTCTTTCCGCCTGACTCGGTCTTAAGTAGTCCGGAGCTTCTTCATCGGCAGAAACCGTCATGTCCAAGGAGTACATAAGCTGGCCTAAAAGAGCTACCGTATCTGCTCTCTGCAGCATGGCTTCATCCGGTGCATAATCGAAATTAAACTGGGCATACTGTTCAATCACTTCATGGTAGGCCATAACGCCATCGCCTAAAAATACAACGATTGGCGGATTTCCATCCAGATCTGTGATTTCTTTAATACGGTCTAACAGGTCGGTAACAGACATCGCATCTGCATCCATGAAAATATCAAAATCCACCATGTTATCCGGGCGAATAACAAAATCATAAATACCACAATATACCTGGCCTCTTCTGGCATCCATCATCGGAACAATGATGGCTCCGATATAGTCCGGAACCAAAAGGTTGTAAGTCATAGCATGAAGAGTCGGTACATGAATCAAAGGAATATCCAAGGCCAAGCCTAAGCCTTTCGCTGTAGCGCTTCCAATTCTTAAGCCCGTAAAGGAACCCGGGCCTCCGCTTACGGCAATAGCATCTAAAGAATCCAGTTCTACGCCAGCTTCCTTCAGCATCGCATCAATCATCGGCATCAAAGTTTCGGAATGAGTTACCTTAAACTCCCCCACTTTCATGCCTAAAATCTCACCATCTTCAATTACAGCTACAGAAGCAAGCTGCCCTGAGCTTTCAATCGCCAGTAATCTCATACTATCGTTATCTTTCTGTAATCGAACCCTTTATCCAGGTCTTTTTCAATCGTTATATACTTTGTATTTTCCGGAAGGATGTCTTCAATCTGTTTGCCCCATTCGATAATGCATACGCCATCACCGAAGGCAAACTCATCAAAACCGATTTCTTCCATTTCATCTGGGTCTTCTATCCGGTAGACATCAAAATGATAAAGAGTCAACCGGCCCTCATCATAGGTCTGAAGGATGGTGAAGGTAGGAGAGCAAATTGGAGTCTCAATTTCCAAGCCTTTTGCAAAACCTGCCGTAAAAACAGTTTTACCTACGCCTAAGTCTCCATCCAAACAGAATACATCGCCTGGTTTCGCTGCTTCGCCTACTTCAAGTCCCAGTTTATAGGTGTCTTTTTCACAATTTGATTCAAATATCATATTAATCCTGCGCTACAAATGCGTTATGAACTGCGCGTGCAGCTTCATCCGCATGGTCCTGATCAACAAGAACTGTAATTCTTACTTCGCTCGTAGAAATCATTTTAATGTTGATTCCTTCGTTGTAAAGAGCTTCGAACATTTTGCTTGCAACACCTGGGTTTGTCATCATGCCAGCGCCAACAACAGAAACTTTTGCAACGTTTTCTTCACATTCAATTCTTTCTGCAGTAAGTTTGGAAAGATTTCCTTCCAGAACTTTAATACTAGCTTCCAGATCTTTTCTATCAACGGTAAAGGAAATATCCTTTGTGCCATCACGGCCAACGCTCTGTAAAATAATATCAACAGAAATTCCTTCTGCTGCTAAAACATTAAATACTTTAAATGCAATACCAGGTGCATCATGTAAACCAATAAGTGAAATCCGTGCAGGACTCTTATCTACAGCAACACCACTGATCATTCTCTTTTCCACTTTTAATACCTCCCTAACTACAGTACCCGGTGCGTCACTTAAAGAAGAACATACCACCAGTTCGACTCCATATTTCTTTGCCATACCTACGCTGCGGTTATGCAGAACCTGTGCGCCTAAGGTTGCCAGATCCAGCATGTCATCATAGGTGATTTCGTCCAGTTTCTGTGCTTCCGGAACAACACGTGGGTCGCAAGTATAAACGCCGTCAACATCGGTATAAATTTCGCATGCATCTGCATGAAGGGCTGCTGCCAGAGCTACTGCTGTAGTATCACTGCCACCGCGGCCTAATGTAGTTACATCATCATATCGGTTAACGCCCTGGAAGCCTGTTACCAAAACGATTTTCTTAGCATCCAGTTCGGCTTTAATTCTTCCTGTGTCTATTTTTTTCAGCCGGGCATTTCCATAATCCCTGCTTGTATGCATTGCTACTTGAAATGCGTTCAATGAAATAGCTGCTACGCCTAATTCCTGAATCGCCATAGCGCAAAGGCTTACACTAATCTGCTCGCCTGTACTCATCAGCATATCCAGTTCCCTTTTGGAAGGCTTCGCAGAAATAGTTGCGGCCAAATCCAAAAGATCATCTGTCGTATCACCCATAGCAGAAAGTACAACAACTACCTGGTTGCCTTTTTTGTACTCTTCCACGCAGCGGCGTGCTACGTTATAAATTCTCTCTTTGTTGGCTACGGAGGAACCTCCGAATTTTTTTACGATAAGCATCTTTTCTCCTACTTTTCCAATAAATGGTTGATTAATAAATAGCCTGGTTTAATAAAGTTTCCTGACAGTTCTGCTTCTTTCTCACAATAAGTCCATGTGTGATTCTGTTTCGCTTTACTATCATACAAAATATATGGAACAGGATCTGAAGAATGAGTCCTGATACATACAGGTGTCGGATGATCCGGCAGAATCAGCATACGGAAATCTGTTCCCTCCAGACCTTCATAAATCGTTTTAATCAATCTCTGATCCAGATTTTCGATTGCTTTAATTTTTCTTTCATAACTACCCTGATGGCCCATCTCATCCGGAGCCTCTACATGGACATAAGCGAAATCATATCCATCTTTCATAAGGGCATCTAACGCTGCCTGAGCTTTTCCTTCGTAGTTGGTCTCCAGCAATCCGTTGGCACCTTCTACTTTCGGAACAAACATATCTGCTCCTCGGCCAATTCCCTTCAAAAGGTCTACGGCACTAATCATGACGGCTTTTTTTCCGGTCTTTTCAACGAATGGAGACAGCATCGGTTTCGTGCCTGCACCCCAGAACCATAAACAGTTTGCCGGGTTCTTTCCGGCTTTTCTTCTCTCTTCGTTCAGCGGATGGTGATTTAATATTTCAAAGCTTTTCTTCATCATTTCCGTGAAAGATTTCATACCATGTTTTGCAAGATCCGTTAGCGCCGTTGAATCTCCGTAATTTATCGGAAGAAGGCTTCCGAGGGTCTCGTCTAAATGGTCATGAGGCTGCGGAAGTTCTACTACTTCGCCTTTGTCCCAGATACAGCAATGTCTGTAACTGGTTCCTACATAGAATTTGAATTCTTCATTTTCCAGAAGTTCTCGGCAAGCATCCAGTAAAACGGCTGCATCTTCTGTGGAAATTTCTCCAGAGGAATGATCCCGGATGATATAGTTTTCAAATACGCCATCCGCACTTTCTTCTACGGTTACGATATTAACTCTTAAGGCAATATCCGTGGCCTTCATCGGAACACCGATACTCAACGCCTCCAAAGGGCTTCGTCCGGAATAATAAACTTTCGGGTCATAACCTAAAACTGCCAGATTTGCCGTATCACTGCCTGGCTTCATTCCTTCCGGAATGGTTGCCGCCAGACCAATTTCTCCCTGAGAAGCTAATAAGTCCATATAAGGAGTATCTGCGGCTTCTAGTGGAGTTTTACCTCCTAATTCTTCAATGGGACGGTCAGCCATTCCATCACCTAATACAATCACATATTTCATTTATTTTACCTGAATAATACTTCTGATGTGTTCTCTGTTTCCGATTTTCGCATAAAAGTCTGCGAAGGTCATTTTGCTGGTTACAATCGCATATTCATCCGGATACTGATCTAAAGTAACAAGATGTTCCAGATCGAATGTGTTTTTAATCTCTGAAAAATCCTTGTCTACACGGATAAAGAATTTGCTTTCATGTTTTCCGCGTTCTGCTAACTTAACATTCTCTGCTTCCCAGATAATCGGAATGTTGGTATTTAAATGCTTTGCTTCATCGATGACATCCGATACAACTGCAGAAGCGGTTGGCAGTTTTCCAGCGCCAGCGCCGTAAAACATGGTATCTCCTAACAGGTTACCTTTCAGCTGGATTCCGTTCTTAACATCATCTACACCATATAAGGAATTGCTGGAATCAATCATATGTGGAGCTACCTCTGAATAAATTTCTCCGGCGATATTATATGTAATCGCCAACAGCTTTATTTTCATGCCCAGGCTTTTTGCATAGTCAACATCAATGCTGCTGATTTTGCGAATGCCTTCTACACTCAGGTCTTCATAGTTCAGATTCTTTCCGTACATCAAGCTGGAGAGAATAGCAATCTTTCTTGCAGCATCAAATCCATCAACATCTGCGGAAGGATCTCTCTCTGCATAGCCCAAAGCCTGAGCCTCTTTTAAAGCTTCTTCAAAGCTTCCACCTTCGTTATACATCTTGGTTAAAATGTAGTTGGTCGTACCGTTTAAGATACCTGTGATTTCATAGAAATTATCTACATTCAAGGATCTTAAAATTGGACGGATAATCGGAATACCACCGCCGACACTGGCTTCGAAAAGGAAGTTGATGTTCTTTTCACGGGCAATCTGGATTAATTCTGGACCGTGAGCTGCTACCAATGCTTTATTGGAAGTGCAGACATTCTTTCCAGCCAGTAACGCAGCTTTTACATATTCGTATGCGGGCGTCGTTCCTCCCATTACCTCTACGACAATATCGACTTCTGGATCATTCAAAATCGTATCAAAATCATGAACGAGAATATTGTCGATCGGAGTTCCCGGGAAGTTGCGGATATCAAGCACATATTTCACACGGACTTCTTGTCCTGCATTCCGCTTAACGATTTCCTGGTTCATGTTCAGAACTTCCACAACACCTGATCCGATAGTTCCGTATCCCAGTACTGCTACATTAATCATGGTTCTACCTCTCTGTAATCTATAGTTATTTTGCTGCTTTCCAATTTAAATATGCGTTGATGAAGCCATCTAAATCTCCATCCATTACAGCGCCTACATTACCCATTTCAAAGTTGGTTCGATGGTCCTTTGCCAAGGTATACGGTTGCATAACGTAAGAACGAATCTGGTTACCCCAGCCAATTTCCGTTACTTCGCCACGGATGTCTGCCAGGTTCTTTGCCTGCTCCTCTTTCTTTCTCAGATACAGTTGGCTCTTTAACATCTGCATGGCCTTGTCTTTATTCTGGAACTGGCTTCGTTCATTCTGGCACTGTACAACGATACCCGTCGGAAGGTGGGTAATACGAATAGCGGAGCTGGTTTTATTAATATGCTGACCGCCGGCACCTGAACTGCGGTAGGTATCGATTCGGATGTCTTCATCTGCAATTTCAATATCCAAGTCTTCTTCAATATCCGGCATTACGTCACAGCTTACAAAGCTGGTCTGACGTTTTCCTGCCGCGTTGAAAGGACTGATTCTTACCAGACGATGGACTCCTTTCTCACTCTTTAAATAGCCATAGGCATTCTGTCCGAAAATCTGAACTGTTACGGATTTTAAGCCCGCTTCTTCTCCGTCCAGACTATCTAATACTTCATATTTAAATCCATGTCGCTCTGCCCATCTACAATACATACGGAACAGCATGCTTGCCCAGTCGCAGCTTTCCGTTCCGCCGGCACCTGCGTGTAAGGTCAAAATCGCATCCAATCCATCAAACTCATCGGACAGTAACGTAGAAATGCGGTAGTCTTCATAAGTCTTCTTGAAGGTTTCAAATTCTTCCAGACACTCATTGCCTAAATCGTCATCGTTTTCTTCTTCTGCCATTTCAATCAAGGTCCGTAAATCATCATAACTAGCCTTAAGAGCATCATAGTTTTCCATTTCACTCTTCATGGTTTTCATTTCCTTCATTAATCCGGCACTGGTCTTATTATCATCCCAGAATCCAGGCTCATTCATCGCCTTTTCAATTTCTTCAATGCGTGCATATCTAGCTTCTCGATTCAAGGCATTTTCCATGTTCATAAGAGGCTCTTCGTACTGGGATAATTCATATTTTGTCTGGTCTAATAACACCATGGCGATCACACATTTCTCTTTCTATTTATTTTCGATAATAATCGGTTAATTATATACTATTTTTTGCCAAATTTAAAGATTTTTTCTTGTTCATTTTGACAGAACTGTGTGAGAAAGTACTTTTGTAATACAAATAAGATGGTTTCATGAATAAAGGAGAGTGAAATGAAACATTTCACTCTCCTTATATTTGTAAAAAATGTTCGTTAAGTTATGCCTTTCTTCCGTGACAATTTTTATACTTCTTACCACTTCCACATGGACAAGGGTCGTTTGGATACACTTTCTTATCGGCACGTTTCTTCGGAGCCCTTACTGCAGACTCGTCTTTATTGGTAGCCATTGGAGTCGCTACCTGCTCTCTTTTAACTTCCTGTTCAATTTTGATGTGCATCATGGTACGTACGGTGTCTTCCTGGATACCTGCAATCATACCATCAAACATGTCAAAGCCAGCCATCTTGTATTCTACAACCGGGTCTCTCTGGCCATAAGCCTGAAGTCCGATGCCCTGACGGAGCTGATCCATGTCGTCAATATGATCCATCCAATGGCGGTCAATAACTCTTAAGAGAACTACACGTTCTACTTCACGAAGATGTTCCTCAACTGGAAATTCTTTTTCTTTCTTCTCGTAAAGGCTGCGAGCCAGCTGATTCATGTCTGCCCGGAAGTCTGCCTTCGTATAGGCACCGTTTCTCTGCTCTGGACTTAAGGATACCAAGGTATTAAATACCGGCGCCCACATTTCGTTAAAGCCTAACATATCCCATTCCGCAGGTTTCAGATCTTCGGCAATGGCTGCATCTACAATATGATTTACGGTTTCATCTACCATAGAGTAAATGGATTCTCTCATGGATTCGCCATTCAGCACGCGAAGACGTTCCGCGTAAATAATTTCACGCTGTTCATTCATTACTTCATCGTACTCCAGCAAATTCTTTCGAATACCGAAATTGTTGTTCTCAATTTTTTCCTGAGCACGCTCAATGGCATTGGAAAGCATTTTATGTTCAATCTGCTCGCCTTCTTCTACACCCAAGGTGTTGAAAATACTCATCAGTCGCTCGGAACCGAACAATCTCATCAGATCGTCTTCCAGAGAAATATAAAACCTGGATTCGCCCGGGTCTCCCTGTCTTCCGGAACGACCACGGAGCTGATTGTCAATACGACGCGCTTCATGACGTTCCGTACCAATGATTTTCAGTCCGCCAGCAGCTTTTGCTTCGTCGTCCAGCTTAATATCCGTACCACGGCCGGCCATGTTGGTGGCGATTGTTACGGCACCATGCTGACCAGCTTCTGCAACAATCTGTGCTTCCATTTCATGATACTTCGCATTCAATACGTTATGCTTTATTCCACGTTTTTTCAGCATGCTGCTTAATAATTCCGAAGTATCGATGGTGATGGTACCAACCAGAACCGGCTGTCCGGTTTCATGAGCAGCACAGATCTCATCAATAACTGCTTTGTATTTTTCTTTTTTTGTTTTATATACTGCGTCGGTAAGATCCTTACGGATAACCGGAAGGTTTGTAGGAATTTCTACAACATCCATTCCGTAAATGTTCCGGAACTCATTTTCTTCCGTTAAAGCAGTACCAGTCATTCCAGCCTTCTTGTCATATTTGTTAAAGAAGTTCTGGAACGTAATGGTAGCTAAGGTCTTAGACTCTCTCTTAACATTTACATGTTCTTTCGCTTCAATAGCCTGATGAAGACCATCAGAATAACGGCGACCCGGCATAATACGTCCGGTAAATTCATCAACGATCAAAATCTCATCATCTTTTACTACGTAGTCCTGGGCTTTATGCATCAAGTTATGAGCACGGAGAGCAAGCGTAATATTGTGCTGGATTTCCAAGTTTTCCGGATCTGCCAGATTCTCAATTTTAAAGAACTGCTCTACTTTGCGAACACCTTGATCTGTAAGGTTTACAACTTTTTCTTTTTCATTTACGACGAAATCTCCGGTTTCTTCTACCTTCTCGCCCATAATGATATCCATCTTGTTCAGTTCTTTTGCTTCACCACGTTGCAGCTGTTTTGCAAGGATATCGCAAAGCTCATACAGCTTTGTGGATTTCGCAGACTGACCACTGATGATCAAAGGGGTTCTGGCTTCGTCAATAAGGATGGAATCGACCTCATCGACAATGGCATAATGAAGTTCTCTCTGAACCAGATTCTCCTTCCTTACAACCATGTTATCTCTCAGATAATCAAAGCCTAACTCGTTGTTGGTAATGTAGGTAATATCGCAAGCATAGGCTTCCTGACGTTCTTCGCTCGTCATGCTATTTAATACAACACCTACCGTAAGTCCTAAAGCACGATGGACTTGTCCCATCCACTCGGCGTCACGGGATGCCAAGTAATCGTTGACGGTAACGATATGAACGCCTTTTCCTTCCAAGGCATTTAAGTATGCCGGAAGAAGACAGGTCTGGGTCTTTCCTTCACCCGTTTTCATTTCCGCAATACGGCCCTGATGAAGAATAATACCGCCCATTAACTGAACCGGATAATGTTCGGTGCCTAATTTTCTACGGGTAGCTTCTCTTACCAAAGCGAAAGCTTCTACGAGAATATCGTCTAAGGTCTCTCCGTTCGCCAGTCTTTCCTTAAACTCCTGGGTCTTTTCTTTCATCTGGTCATCGGTCATTGCCATCATTTCCGGACGAAGAGCTACAATACGATCAACTAAAGGTTTAATTCGTTTGATTTCCTTGTCACTATGGCTTCCGAAGATTTTGTCTTTTAAACTCATTAAAAATTAACTCCTGATATATTTTAATATTCCGGCTCAATCAGTCCGTATGTATTATTTTTTCTCTTGTAAACAACATTGATCTGGTCTGTATCGGCATTGGTAAATACGAAGAAATCATGACCTAACAGTTCCATCTGCATGCAAGCTTCTTCTGGGTCCATAGGCTTGAAATCAAAGTGTTTGGTCTTAACAATTTTAATTTCATCCTCATCCTCGTACTCCTGCTCGATATACTCTTTCGAGAAATTCTTTTTATCCTGATACTTGTCAATAATCTTGTTTTTGTACTTCTTAAGCTGCGATTCGATTGCTTCTTCTACCAGGTCGATGGATACATACATGTCGGAGCTTGTCTGTTCTGCGCGGATCAATCCGCCTTTAACCGGAATGGTTACTTCGATTTTCTGACGGTTTTTCTCAACGCTTAAGGTAACATGTGCTTCTGCGTCCTGTGAAAAAAATCTTTCCAGTTTGCCAAGTTTTTCCTGAATGGCATCTCTGAGGCTTTCAGTAATTTCAATGTTTCTTCCAGTGATTGTATACTTCATAATAAACACCTCCTTCTCTGGTATGGTATTATTTTAACATAAAAGAACTCCCAGTGGGAGTTCTTTCACAAATAATTCTTAATTAATGTAGCGAGACACATTAATGATTTCCATCATATACAGGTTTCCATATTCGACGCATCGGCCCTCGGTCGGAGCATGTACCACCGTATCTCCTCCAATGTACATGGCTACATGACCTGGGTAGCCGATAATGTCGCCCGGTCTTAAATCATCCATAGAAACTGGAATTCCGCCATAGGCCTGATCTCCCGAGGTTCTTGGAATTCCTATCCCATAAGCTGCATAAACGGCAGAAGTAAATCCACTGCAATCTACACCGCTGGTAAGATCTGAACCGCCCCAAACGTAAGGAAGAATTCCCACAAATTCCTGAGCATAATTGGCAACCGCTGACCTTAAGGCCGCTGTATCCGAGGAATCTGGTGGTGCTGGCTGAATCTGTGCCAACGCATAACTTCTCGCCAAGCCTTTCATTTCCGCCTGAAGGGCAGCTTCTACTTCTGCAGCTTCATCAATGCCGTTTGCTACCGCATTTGTAACTTCCGATTCTTCCTTCACAGACTTTGCTTGTTTCCGAGCGTTAGAAAAATCTGCTTCTGTGTTATAAATCCATCCTTCGCCTAAGCCTGTAAGATAGACTTTGGAATATTCACCGCCGTACTCCAATACAGGAAGACTAATTCCTTTGGGGAGGACGCAGATAATAGTACTGACTACATCTTCCGATTCCCGGATATATACGTCATCGGTATTCGTCGTAGCCACCTCCTGGTAGGTGGATTTATCAAAAGCTTCCGCATCTTTCGCCAAAACAAAATCTGTACCATTTACAAATCCGGAAATATCATTGGAAACAATCTGATACCAGCTTCCCCATTCCTTAATCAGCGTTGCCACAGAAAAGGGTTCCATTCTTCCATTGATCGTTGCCAGAGAGTCTCCTCTTTCGATTCGTTCATTTCCCGGTATTTTATTGTAAACATTGATGTTTTTCTTTCCGGTATAAACAATACGTTTCCCCAGAGAACTTCCATCGGCGTCATAATATTCGTTGTTGTTTTCGAACCCTGCGCCCAAAGCAGTCGTGGATAAAAGATCGACCGAGCTTTCCTGCGTAGCACCGAGGAAGTCTTGTAATACGCCTCCGGCACCAGCGCCCGGAAGAGAAACCTCCTCTAACGCAGGCTCCGCTTTTGTTTTTGGAAGAGCCAAGCCTGCAATTGCCCCAATAGAAATTCCAACAATTACCGCAATCACCAGACAGGCAATCGCTCTATAGATTCTTTTTTTATTGTTCCGTTTCATCTATTATTTCTCAAAATAATAGGGGGACCTTTACGGTCCCCGTTATCGTTTAGTTAATGTATCGTACAGCTCCAATCGGACTCATCATATATACGCTCTGATAACTGCAGACATCTCCAGGAACAGGCTCATGTACGACTGTGTCTCCTCCAATGAATAGAGCAACGTGACCACCATAGTAGATTATATCACCAGGTCTTAAATCATCAAGGGAAACCTGAGTTCCGCTCCAGTACTGATCGCCTTCGGTTCTAGGAATATCGATTCCGAAAGCCGCATAAATAGCCTGAGTAAATCCACAGCAATCTGCTCCACTTTCCAGAGAGTTACCGCCCCATACATACGGCAGCCAACCAACAAACTGCTGAGCATAATCCGCTACCGCTTGACGGAATGCAGCTGTATCTGCAGTATCTGCAGGAGCTGGCTCAATATGTGCAAAATGGTAAGCCGGTGAAGAACTTTCTTCTTTCATTCCTTCAATTGCTGCTGCACGTTCAACGCCCTCTTCTATCTTTTCTCGGTTGTTGGCTTCATCTATTGCAGTAACGCCAACCTTACGCATAGTGGCAAACGTGCAAAGAGCATTTTCAACCCATCCATCGCCTACGCCATCCACATGAATCAAAGAGAATTCATCGCCATATTCAACGAGTGGGCATTTCATCCCTTTATCTAAGCAGCACAGAACCGTACTTCCATAATTAGGTTCCTCATTAATGTAGAGGTCATCTTCACCGATGATTGCAACCTTTTCCCAGGTATCATCGTTTAACTTTTCAGCATCTTTACCGGTAGCGAAATGTTCCTTTGGTACATAACCAGAAAACGTATCCGCAACGATTTGATACCAGAACCCATTTTCCGTAATTAAAGTAGCTGTATCGCCATAGTACATTCTACCTTCAATCTGGGCCATCTGAGTATCACCATTTTCGATTCTTTCATTTCCCGGAATTCTGTCATATACGTTAACGGCAGAGTTTTCTTTGCAGACAATTAGTCGGCCTATGCAGTTTCCGCTTCCATCATAATACTCATTGAATTCTTCATATCCTGCTGCCAGTGCCGTTGTAGAAAGCAGTTCTACGGAGCTATCGCCCGAAGCGCCTACATAATTACCTACGACCTGTCCAACGCCTGCCGATGGAAGTCCGATTTCTTCTACAAAAACTCTGGTTGCTTCCGCTTCTGCTTCACGTTCTGCTGCGATTACTTTATTTTCGTTCAGGCTCATCGTACCTACGCCTACAACTACAACCGCTGCTGCAAGTACGCCTGCGAATATTTTGCTATTGATAATGTTTCTTGATTTCAAAAATATTTCCGCCTATTTATTACAAATTTGTTACAAACATTTTTCATAATATACCATTAAATGTTACGAAAGTCAACCGAACCAGGTCCCTTTTCAGCAGAATAAAAAATGAACTTTTTGTGTTCCAATGTTCTCTTTTTTAACATAAAAGATGACAAAAGCTTACGCTTTTGTCATCTTCTTTTAAGGAGTCACATAAAGAAAAAACTTTATTTGGATTTACATATTTCTAAATCTTGACAGGAAGTCCCTTGTCTCCGGTTTAGAAGGATTACGGAAAATTTCTTCTGGCGTTCCTTCTTCCCAGATAATGCCATCCTGCATATAAACTACACGATCAGAAACATCTCTCGCAAAGGCCATCTCGTGAGTAACGATAATCATGGTCAAGCCTTCCGATGCCAATTTTTTCATTACTTCCAAAACGTCACCAACCATCTGTGGATCCAGGGCTGATGTCGGTTCGTCAAAAAGTAATACATCCGGATGCATTGCCAAAGCTCTTGCGATTGCAACACGCTGTTGTTGTCCCCCAGAAAGCTGTTTCGGTTTTGCCTTGATATACGGACTCATGCCTACTTTGTCCAGATAGAAGAGTGCTTCTTTTTCCGCTTCTTCTTTTGACTTTTTCAGGACCTTCATCGGTCCTACCATGCAGTTCTTTAAGGCAGTCATATTGCTGAACAGATTAAAACTCTGGAAGCACATACCAACTTTTGCCCGGTAAGCAGCTACATTTTTCTCTTTCAGAATATCTTTTCCCTTAAAAAGGATTTCTCCGGAAGTAGGAGTTTCCAGCAAGTTGATACAACGCAGCATCGTGGATTTGCCGGATCCCGAAGCTCCGATGATACAAGTAACGTCACCTTCATTTATAGAAAAATCAATGTCTTTTAAAACCTCGTGCTTTCCGAAGACTTTTCCCAGGTGCTTAATTTCGATAATACCGTTTCCGGAATTTGGATCATAATTACTCATGTTAATCGCTTAGCCCCCTGTCGTCTACGTGTTCTTTCACTGGTGATGTCAGCGTTCCGCTTGTAAAAGCTAATGTATCCGTTGTTGCCAGATCATACTCTGCTGGTCCGTCCATCTTCTTCTCAACGACTCGTAACAACCAGCTGAAGAATAAGGTCATAATCAGATACATCGCCATGGTGATTGTGAATGTTTCAAAGTAAGTGTAGTAAGTTCCGGCAACAGACTTTGATGTGAAGAATAACTCTACGCAGCCGATACAGCTTAATACGCAAGTATCCTTAATATTGATAATCAGGTTGTTGCCGATCTGTGGCATGATGTTTCTCAAAGCCTGTGGTAAAATAACGTTAACCATAGTCTGGAAGTGCGTCATGCCGATAGCCTTCGCACCTTCGGTCTGGCTTAACGGTACAGAGAAAATACCACCACGTACCGTCTCTGCCATATATGCTCCGGTATTGATAGAAACGATGAAAAACGCAGCTGTCCACATACCCATGTTGATATTGAACAGAATCATGGCACCATAGTACAGGAACATCGCCTGAACCATCATAGGTGTTCCACGGAAAACCTCAACGTAAATTTTAAGAATAATGTTGACGATTTTTAACAGAACTTTCTTGCCTACGGAGTCATTCTGGTTCACAGGTATGGTCTGAATCAAACCAACAATAAAACCAATGATGCAGCCGATAATCGTACCAACAATAGCAATGGCCAATGTGGTTCCGGCACCCTTTGCCATGGATGCTCCATATTTCTGTAGTATAAATCCTATTCTGCCAAAAAAATCAGATGGCAGAGATGCCAATAAAAAGTTACTCATCGTATAAAACCCTATCTGTCATATTAGTCGAATTAATATCGGCCTTTTTATTATTCATTCATTGGCTGAACAGCGATTGCCTGGTTCATCCAATTTGCATAATCTTCTTTTGTTAAGCCTGCAAGAACACCATTGATTGCATCGCAAAGTCCTTTATTTCCCTTCTGCATGGAGATACCAATGTTGATTTCTTCTTCCGATACTACGTAATCTCCATCCGTACCTGTAAAGGGAAGCATTACCATGTCTGGATAGACAGCGCATGCACCCATAGCAGTAGGTTCATCTGTTACAACAATATCAACAGCACCTGCTTCAAGAGCGGTAAGCATCTGAGGAGCACTTTCCTGTGCAGTTGCTGCTTTTACTTCAGGAATCTGAGGGATGCAGATGTCATACCATACTGTATTTAACTGGGATGTAGCTGTTGCACCCTTTAAGTCATTGATTGATTTTGCTCTTGCGTAAGGAGAATCCTTCTTTGTCAATGTTACAATAGATGCATAGTAATATGGTGCTGAGAAGTCAACGGTTTCAAGTCTTTCTGCTGTAATAGACTGACCAGCGATTACGCAGTCAACAGTTCCACTCTGTACAGCCATTGGAAGAGAATCCCAATCTAATTTGTAAATTTCAACTTCCATGCCAAGCTGCTCAGCAATATATTTTGCCATCATTACGTCGTAGCCATAAGCATAATCGGAGGAAGCAACGATTGGAACTGCTCCGTTAGAATCGTCCGACTGTGTCCAGTTATAAGGCGCATAGCCGCATTCCATAGCTACTCTTAAAACTTTGCCGGTTCCATCATTTACACCAGTTGCAGGTGCACCGGAAGCGCCGCTTCCCTTAGGATCCGGATTATTTCCGCCACCGGAATTTCCACATGCACATGCAAATGCAATTACCATTACCAGCGCAAGTCCTACACATAATACTGTTCTTAATTTTCTCATTTTCATTTCCTCTTTTCTAAGTATTTTGTATTGTAACGCTCTGGTGAAGTTCTCTGTAATCTTCGGTTATTATACTTTTGCATAAAAAAAGTTTTGCAATAAAACTGCAAAACATCACATTAATCAAGATAATAACCTTTAATGTCAGAAAGCGCTCCACTAATGTGACAGTCCGTGACATATTCTGTAACGGCCCAACATGAGTTTATTAAGGTTCCCCCACATTTCGGCGATATTTCCTTTCATTTTTCGCAGCACCTTATTGCCTTCCTACAAAAACTTACTGATAAATACCGCGCCTCTATTCTGCATAACAATATTTTGTTTGAAGCGATTATAAAGCCATCTTTTTTATCTGTCAACATTTTTATTTTTCGTTAATCATCTTTTTCAATATTTCATTCGGTTTTTATATTGATGGAAAAACATTTTTCCGTTGCGTTACTGTCTTTCAGGAATTAAAATTATTATGTATTAAACAATTGGAGGTATAAAAATGCATTACAATAACTTTCAAGAGAAAAAATTGTCAAACCTGGGATTCGGTGCTATGCGTCTCCCGGTTATCGATGGAGATTCATCTAATATCGATAAAGAACTTACCTCAAAAATGATTGCATACGCTATAGATAACGGTGTGAACTACTTCGATACAGCATGGCCATATCACGGTGGAAATTCCGAATTGGTCGTAGGAGAACTTTTAAAGAATTATCCTCGTGATTCTTTCAATGTTGCTACAAAATTTCCTTCCTTCTCTGTAGAGAACTTTCAGAAAAAAGAAGAAATTTTTGCAAAACAGTTGGAAAAACTTCAGGTAGAATATTTTGATTTCTATCTTCTCCATAACGTTAATGATGGAAATCTTGGAAACTTCCTGAATCCGGAATATGGCGTTGTAGAATATATGGTCGAACAGAAAAAGGCCGGCAAAATCAAACATCTAGGTTTCTCCTGCCACGCTTCCAACAAAAACTTCCTGAAATTCTTAGAAGCTTACGGCGACGTTATGGAATTTTGCCAGATCCAGCTGAACTGGGTTGACTGGGATTTCCAGGAGGCAAAAGTGAAAGTGGAAGAACTCCAGAAGAGAAATATCCCTATCTGGGTTATGGAGCCAATCCGTGGTGGTAAATTAGCTACCATTCCAGAAGACTTAATGGAAAAACTGAACGCATATCGTCCGGGTCTTAACGCTCCAGAATGGTGCTTCCGTTTTCTTCAGGCAATCCCTGGCGTAACGGTAATTCTTTCCGGTATGAGTAACTTCGAACAAGTAGAAGACAATGTTCGTATTTTCAATACAAACGAGCCTGTCAGTGAAGAAGAAAGAGACCTGCTTTTTGCAATAGCAAAAGATTACCTTGGCAGAACTTCTCTTCCTTGTACTGCTTGCAGATACTGCACCGGCAACTGCCCGCAGAGCATCGATATTCCAACCGTGATTGAATACTATAATGAGTCCGCTTTCATTGGCAGCCCAAGTTTCCAGATGATTTCCTACATCAATGGCCTTCCAGAAGGTACGAAGCCTCAGGATTGTCTCGGATGCCAGGCTTGCGAGGGTGCTTGCCCACAGAATATTGAAATTTCTGCAATGATGACAAAGATTCAGGACATGATGGCGAAAAAGTAAAATCGTTTATAAAACGGGCAAAATAATAAAATAAATGCGAAAGCCCTATATAGGCATCCTTCCGAAAACTACCATGTTTTCTGCAGGATCCTATATAGGGCTTTTAATTTACGTTATGGTTTGCCCGTTGCGAAAAACTATTTTACTTTCGCCACTAGGTTATTGTTTTCGTCAACGTCGATGAGGATGACATCGTCAGGTTTTAAGTTTCCTTCCAAAATCAGACGTGCGGCTAAGGTCGTTACATTTTTCGTCAGATATCTCTTCAACGGTCTAGCACCATAGGCTGGGTCAAAGGAGCGATCTGCAACTAAAACTCTTGCTGCCTCCGTCAATTCAACGGACAGTTCTTTTTCTGCGATCAACCGATTAATCTCATCTAATTGAAGGTCAATAATTGAAGAAATATTATCCTTCGTCAATGGCTTAAACATGATGATTTCATCTAAACGGTTTAAGAATTCCGGCCGGAAGCTGGCTCTTAACTGATTCATAACCAACTCGCTGGCTGCATCCGTTATTTCTCCCGCATCATTTATTCCATCCAACAGGAACTGAGAGCCTAAATTACTGGTCATGATCAGGATCGTATTTTTAAAGTCAACGGTTCTGCCCTGAGAGTCGGTAATTCGTCCGTCATCTAAAACCTGAAGGAGCACATTGAATACATCCGGATGAGCTTTTTCTATTTCATCGAAAAGTACAACAGAATACGGCTTTCTACGAACAGCCTCAGTCAGCTGACCGCCCTCGTCATAGCCTACATATCCCGGAGGCGCTCCGATCAGTCTGGATACAGAATGCTTCTCCATATATTCGCTCATATCGATACGGACCATATTGCCTTCATC
>JAKSRL010000080.1 GCA_024403635.1 Lachnospiraceae bacterium
GGTAAGAAAAATCCATCTCTTTGTTGGTTTTCTCTACGACGTTGCCTTTCTTGTCCAGGAGCTTTACGGTTTTGATGATGTCTCTCATTTCTCCGTCGTAAGCACCAGCGTCCATGCAAACCGCTCCGCCTAAGCTTCCCGGAATACCGGAAGCGAATTCAAATCCAGTCAGAGAGGCCGCCAGAATCTGATCGGACAGATCCTTTAACAAAATGCCAGCCTGTGCCGTAACAGTAGTTCCGTCGATGGTCACATCCAGCATCTTTCGGGTTTCCACAATGGCTCCGTCATATCCTTCGTCCCTTACGATAATATTGGAACCGTTTCCCTTAATATAAAACGGATAGTTTTCTTCGGTTAATGTTTTGATTACAAAAACGAAATCTTCTTCGGATTCCGGTGTAAAAAAGTACGCAGCCGGTCCGCCAACTTCCATGGAAGTATGAAGCTTCATCGGCTCCTCTTCCATTACGTTTCCCGCGCCAATAGTTTCTTTTATGAGTTCGATTTTCTCATCGGTTAATTTCTTCATGAATTATTATTCTTCCTCTTCTCCTACTCCGTTCTCCATGTCCTCTTTATGTTTATGGATTTCTTCGGAAACTCGGTCGCAAAGAGCCTGAGCTGCATTATAGCCCATATTCTTCTGACGGTTATTTACAGCGGCGGTTTCAATAATGATTGCCAGGTTCCGGCCCGGCCGAATCGGAATCGTATGGCTGACAACCTTTACCCCTAAAATATCCTGATATTCTTCGTTCAATCCCAGACGATCGTAGCTGCTTTGGCCGTCCCACTCTTCCAGGTTGATAATCATGTTAATTGGTGAGAATTCCATAACGGATTCTACGCCGTAAAGGGATTTAATATCGACAACGCCGATGCCACGAAGTTCTACTAAATGGCGGGTCAGTTCCGGAGCTTTGCCCATGAGCAGGTCTTCGCCGATTTTCAATACTTCGATCACATCGTCTGCAACCAATCGATGGCCTCTCTTAACCAGCTCGATGGCGGTTTCGGATTTACCGATTCCGGACGCTCCAGTAATTAAAATACCTTCGCCGAATACATCGACTAAAACGCCATGAAGGGAAGTCGTTTCTGCCAGCTGCTCGTTAATCCAACGAATAATTTCTACGATAACCAGGGCGGTAGAATGGTCCGTGGAAAGCACTGGTATGTCATATTTTAAAGCAAGATTTAGAATCTCCGGAGGCGGCTGAATGCCACGGGCCAGAATAATGCCCGGGAATTTATAGGAAAACATTTTTTCCACACGCTCGACTCGTTCTTCAAAAGTCAGAGTCTTCAGGTACTCGTTTTCCGCTCTTCCTACTACCTGGATTCTCTTGGTATCGAAATAATCATAGAAGCCCGCCAGCTGGAATGCCGGACGGTTAATACTTCTGTGATAAACTTTCACCTTGGTCAAATCCACGTTTGGCGTCAGGTTGGTATATCCTAATTTTTCTGCAACTTCTGCTAACGTAACATATTTTCTTGCCACGCTCTTCACCTCGTTTGATTCTGTGTGCGAAAAAGCTTTAGGCTTTCCGCATCTTTATGCAACATCTTATTTTACTATTTTTTCGTATTATTTACAATTTATTCCTTAGCGCTGGCGCTTTCTTCTGCGAAAAAGTCCATAACACTTTTGGCCGCTTTTTCATTCATGCCTTCTACCTTCAGCAACTCTTCCATATCAGCTTCTTTTACGGCATCGATGGACTTAAAATATCGGATTAAAGCTAATCGGCGTTTCGGACCGATGCCCGGAATATCATCTAAGATGGATTTTACCTGGCCCTTGGTCCGCAGCTGGCGATGGTACTCGATGGCGAACCTATGCGTCTCGTCCTGAATGCGCGTAATCAGCTTAAACGGCTCTTTTGTGCGATCCATCACATATTCCCTGTCCTCATATAAAAGACCTCTGGTTCGGTGATTATCGTCCTTTACCATGCCACAGATTGGAATGCTTAACAGCCGTTCATCGGCGCCTTCCTTCACCATTTTCTCAATAGCTTCTTTTACAGCGCTGACTTGGCCCTTTCCACCATCAATCAGCAGCATGTCCGGATGGCTCCATTCGGAATGCTCCAGCCGTCTGGTTAAGACTTCTGCCATGCTAGCGAAATCGTTGGCGCCAACTACTGTTTTTATTCTAAATTTTCTATAATCATTTTTCTTTGGTTTTCCGTCTTCAAAAACCACCATGGATCCTACCGACAGATAACCGGAAATATTGGAAATATCAAAGGATTCCACACGCTTTGCATAATTGATGCCCAGCATCTTGCTGATTTCCGTCATGGCCCCTTTGGTGCGCATCTCTTCTAATTTAACTTTTTCCTTGTCCTGATCGAAGGCCATTTTGGCGTTCTTCTCCGCCAGTTCCACCATCTTTTCCTTCTTGCCTTTTTGCGGAATCAGAATGCTGACTTTCTTTCCGGACTTCGCCGTCAGCCATTGCTCGATCGGCGCCTTATCCTCCACATCGGTCGGCACTAAAATTTCCGCCGGCAAATATGGAGAACCCGCATAATACTGCTTAAGAAAGCTGGAGATGATTTCGTTATCCGCTTCCTCCGGTGCTAAGGACAGATAGAAATGCTCCCGGTCCAACAGTTTTCCGTTTCGAATGAAAAATACATGGATAATGGCTTCGAATCCTTCCCGGCTCATGCCGATAATGTCCCGGTCTTCCCCCTGCTTTACCTCTACCTTTTGGTTTTCCGCAATCTTAATCGCGTCGTTCAGCAGTTCTTTCCATTCGCCCGCTTTTTCATATTCCATAGCCTCGGAAGCCTTCATCATTTCTTCTTTAATGTGGCTGACGATTTCTTTGGAACTGCCTTCTAAGAAGCGGCGCACCTCTTTTACTTTCGTTCCATAGTCTTCGCTGTTTATAAAGCCGGCGCATGGAGCGTCACATTTATGCAAATGATAATTTAAACACGGCCGTTCCTTGCCAATGTCTCTCGGCAGCTTTTTGGAACATGTCCGCAAATGATATACGTTATTTAACAGGTCGATGACATCCCGCACAGAACCAACATTCGGGTACGGTCCATAATAGCGGTCGGCGTCCTTTTTGATTTTTCTCGTGAGAACCAGCCTTGGAAATTCCTCGCTTAACGTCAGCTTGATGTATGGATAGGTTTTATCGTCCTTCAGCATGGTGTTGTAGCGTGGACGATGTTCCTTGATCAGATTGTTTTCCAGCACTAGAGCCTCTACCTCGGAGTCGGTTACAATATATTCGAAATAGGAAATCTGGCTCACCATTTTTTCGATTTTTGGAGAGCGCACGCGGTACGTCTGAAAATACTGGCTCACGCGGTTTTTCAGATTTTTCGCTTTACCGATATAGATAATCTCATCGCGGCTGTCGTGATGGAGATATACGCCCGGACTGTTGGGCAGTTTTTTCAGTTCTTCTGCAATATCAAACATATTAATAATTTAATAAAATTTTCATTTAAAATCAAGATTCTGTATGTTATAATAATCTTCAATTTTTTAGAAAGCACATTAGTGGAATGGAAAGAAAACCGATTGACGACCTTCAGGAAATCACGATTCCGAAGGATGCACAAAGCCATATGCCTCTTCCGAAAAAGCCGGAGAAATCAGCGGACATGAACTCTAAAGTATCCGCTCTTTTTGCTGAGCCTGATTTTGAAGAAGATATTCTTTCTGACGCAAAAGAAATCGTTCCAGCGGATCTTTCTAAAAAAACATCTATCAAGCCGATTACCAAAGGCGAAGAAGCGGAAGCTGTTCCGGAAAAGTCACTGGATGTAATCCCTGTCAAACAACGTTCTGTCCGCTCGAATCCGACTCGCAGAAAACCTGCAACTCAGGTGAAACCGGAAGTCAAACCTCAGGTGAAACCGGAAGTGAAACCTCAGGTGAAACCGGAAGTCAAACCTCAGGTGAAACCGGAAGTCAAACCTCAGGTGAAACCAGAGACCAAACGAAAACAGGCGCCTGAGACGGCTCAGGCGAAGGCGGAAGAAAGCCAGGAAACCTTACAGCCACAAATTGCAGAACCGGAAAATCCGAAGAAGAAGCGTAAAACTTCTCCTCGAAACTTAATCCTTACAATAATCATTATCCTCGCAGCCTGTGGATTACTTTTCTCCGGATACAAGCTTTTTACCATTATCAGCGGATATAAAAAAGGCAACGATACTTATAAAGAAATCGAGCATATCGTAAAGCCTGCTCCTTCTCAGGAAGAAGAGAAATTTACCGTTGATGTAAAAGCTCTGAAAGAGATGAACGAAGACGCACAAGGCTACATTTATTGTAAAGATGTCCTTTCCTATCCGATCGTTCAATGTGACAACAACGACTACTATCTGACCCACTTATTTAACGGAGAATGGAACTCCTGTGGTTGTCTCTTCATTGATTGCAACATTCCGGATGGTTTGGAAGCGAAAAACTGCATTATTTATGGCCATAACATGAACGATGGTTCTATGTTTGCATCATTGTATAAGTACGATGATGAGGCTTTCTATCAAACGCACAAAGAATTCGATGTCTTCACCGAAGGACATCATTACATTTATAAAGTATTTTCTCTGTTTGTTACACCTGTTGATGGGTTCGTATATACTACGGACTTCTTCAGCGATGAAGACTTTGTAAACTTCCTGAATGTGGCTGCGGACTGCTGCCCATACGAAACGGAGTATGGCGAGCTTACCGCAGATCGAAAGGTTATTACAATGTCTACCTGTCTCGGCAACGACGACGATGCCCATCGTTTTGTAGTCATGCTAATCCGTGACCGTGAAGTTCTCGAATAATTTCACGTCCTCCGGCAGCATGTCGCTGCCGTGTTATCATTTAAATTAAACAACTTTATATTTAACAAGGAGGTTTTTGCCATGTCTATTTGTGATATTTTTATTTGTGACAACATTTCCAAAAACGATGCCGGCCACTTAACATTTGGCGGTCTCGACACCACGCTCCTTGCAGCGAAGCATAAAACTCCATTATATCTTATGGACGAAAACAAGATTCGGAGCAACTGCCGCATCTATACCGATGCGTTCAAAAAATACTTTAAAGAAGGCTCGCTGGTTCTTTACGCAGGAAAAGCCAACGCATTCAAATACATTTACAACATTATCGCGGATGAGAACATGGGCGTAGACCTGGTATCCCCCGGCGAAATTTACACAGCAAAAGCTGCCGGCTACAACATGGATAATGCGTTCTTCCACAGCAATAATAAAACTGCGGATGACATCGCTTTCGCGATGGACTGCGGCGTAGGATATTTCGTTATGGGTAATGTAGAGGAAGGTTTGGCGGTGGAAGCAGAAGCGGCGAAAAGAGGCATTGTCCAAAAAGCGCTCCTCCGCATTACTCCGGGCATCGACCCTCATACCTACGAAGCCGTTGCCACCGGAAAGGTGGATTCCAAGTTCGGTCTGGCGATTGAAACGGGGCAAGCGGAAGAATGCACGGCTCTGGCGCTGCAGCAATCCCATGTTAAAGTTTGTGGTTTCCATTGCCACGTAGGTTCTGAAGTTTTCGCCGAAGACGTATTCGAGCGCAGCAGCGTAGTGATGTTGGAATTCATGGCGAACATGAAGAAGAAATTCGGCTGCGATGCAACCATCTTAGATTTAGGCGGAGGCTACGGCGTACGCTATGTGCACTCCGATCCATACGTAGACATTGATGCAAAAATCAAGAGCGTTTCCAAAACCATTAAAGAAACCTGCAGCCGTTTATATTTTGAAGAGCCGATTATTATGATGGAGCCGGGCCGCAGCATCGTTGCGGACGCAGGCATGACCTTGTACGAAGTCGGTATGATCAAGAACATTCCTGGCTACAAGACCTACGTTTCTATCGACGGTGGTATGAGCGACAATCCGCGGTACGCCCTTTACGGCGCACGTTACACTTGCCTTAACGCCAGCCGCATGAACGAGGACTGCAACATGAACGTTTCCATCGTTGGCAGATGCTGCGAGAGTGGCGACATTATTCAGGAAAATGTGAAAGTTCCAGAAACTACCTGCCGTGGCGACATAATCGCAGTATGCACCACCGGTGCTTACAACTACTCCATGGCCTCGAACTACAATCGCATCGGCCGGCCGCCAATCGTTATGCTGAAGGACGGCGAAGACAAAGTGGTTGTCCGTCGCGAGACCTTTGAAGATATGATTGCTTTGGATTTATAGAAAATCAATCATCGCCGAAAGCCCTATACGACATTCTGCGATTTCACCAGAAAAATTAAAGCTCTCCCAAGGGAGAGCTTTTTACTCTTTAAAAATTCCGTCGTTTCGCATCTGGTTCCACGACGCCTGAGTCGCTTCCATTTCCTTCTTTTGGATAATCGCCGCGCGGTCGCTAAGAATGGCCAGCATTTCGTCTGCCACATCTTCCATTGGGATGTGGTCGTAATGGCGCAGGTACCCCAGCATGCGGCCTGCCGTGAAGTCCGTGTTCAAGTTATCCGTGATGGCAACAGCAAACCCTTCCGGATATCCCTTCTCCAGCAGAGCCTTATACAATTCTAAGCTTTTGGGTGATTTTTTGATCATATTTTTTTCTCACAGTGCCTTCTTCGGACATTCCTTTACGCATTCCATGCAAAGAATGCATTCTGTTCCATTTTTTCGTTTTCGTGAATTATCCGTTACGTCAACATCCATAGGACAGACCTGTTTGCACTTTCCACAGGAAACGCATTTTTCTTTATCGCATTTAATCCGAATCAAAGAAAAATAACTCATAGGCTTCAAAAAAATCGTGATAGGGCATATATACTTGCAAAATGCACGATTGTCTTTAAAAGCAAACGCAAGAATGATACCAATCCCATAATACAAGACATTGCCAATAACAAACGCCCAAAACATGATTTTCTCGATATGCCCTACATGACACAGAAAAAGCACTGCCACAAAAATGAGCGATGCAGCAAATGTAATATAACGGATAAATCCGATCTTTTTTCTAGGTTTTTTCGGAGTCTTATACGGCAGAAAATCCAATACCATCGCAGTCCAGCAAGCATATCCGCACCAGCCGCGGCCGAATAACAACGGCCCGATTATCTTTGCGACTGCATAATGAATCGTCGCAGCTTCAAAAACTCCCGTGAACAGGTAGTACCAAAAACCTTCTATCTGCATATTTTCCTGACAAATAAAGCCAAGATAAATCAGCATGTACAGCCCTACCAAAAGTTGTACGATTCTGCGGGCATGTTTATAGTTCATCTGGAAAAGAAAAAGGCCCAGTGCAATCGCTGTCCCGATATAGCTGAAATTCAGCAGATAGAACAGATTGTTCTTTGTTAGCCAAAGCACAACCGCCACTGTTTCAAACACCATCCACATTCCAAGAGGAATCATCCATTTTCTCTTTTGATTCAAATACCGTTTCCTCCACATACTCCTATTTGTTAAAGGAGAGCCTTTTTATTCTTTTAAAATCCCGTCATTTCACATTTGGATTTTCTTATGATATCACGAATTACCAGCCCATGGAATATAAAGCTTCTCCATGCAATAAAATAATTACACGAAACTTTAGTTTTTGTACATTGGATGCCCGTTTTAACCATTGGGATGCATAAAAGTTCAACTTTTGTACACTTGAAGCCCCCTAAATACCGCTTAGGTGCATAAAAGTTCAATTTTTGTACGGCTGTTTTTCTAAAAAAACAGCATGAAATTTTCGATTTATTAATTATTTTACTTAGAAGTGCGTAAAAACCTCTGGGAAGCCTATTATTCCATCTTTCTTCATCAATGCAAGGAAATCGTTGAACTTACCCTCATTTTCAAGCTGTTGAACGTTTTTTTCCACACCAGGAGTGTTTTTTTTTAAATAGTGGTAATAAAAAACAGGCTTAACCGCATTTTTAGCTTGTTTTTCTCTAAAAACTGCCAATTTTTCCACACTGGGACTCATCTTTCTAAAAGCGTGTGGAATTTTGACGGAAATTCATCCACACTGTTTTTGTTTTCTTTCCCCATATGTGAGAAATGGACCTTTTTTTCTTATGTTTTTTATGAAGAAGGCAAAAGAATTTATCTTGGATTAATTTAACAGTGTTTTTTAATTCAAACTACAGCTCAAATCCTTTGTATCTTGAATTAAGCTTCTGGCTACAGCGACCATCAGCTTTTTGACCACTAATCAATTTGTTGAAAAGCGGCTGTCCGCCGCGAGACCTTTGAAGATATGATTTCTTTGGATATATAGAAAAGCAATCAAGAAGAAAAAGGGAGCCAAAGCTCCCGACCGTCAATAAATGAGTGTTCTAACAGATAAAATACCATTTTAATCGGATGGGAAGTCCAGTGAAATAACTCTTTTTAACAATTTCATAGGACTTCCCATCCGTTATGGTCGATTCAGCACGCTATTTTGCCCAAGCCATATCAACTCCAACGAGTTCGCCTTCGCCATATTTAACCAGCAC
>JAKSRL010000081.1 GCA_024403635.1 Lachnospiraceae bacterium
ACATCCAGAGACTTAGTGCGGCGACCTTGATACCACCATAGACGAGCATACAAGAGATCGTCCAAAGCTGGATAACAAGTGGGGCAGCGTTGTAAGATGGGAAAAGACCACTCGTCCATTCCTCCGTTCTTCTGAATTCTTATGGCAGGAAGGCCATACCATTCATGCAACTGCAGAAGAAGCAGAAGAAAGAACCGTTATGATGCTGAATATATACGCAGATTTCTGCGAAAAATATCTTGCAATCCCTATGATTAAGGGACAGAAGACCGACAAAGAAAAATTTGCCGGAGCAGAAGCTACTTATACCATCGAAGCTTTGATGCATGATGGAAAAGCTCTTCAGAGCGGTACCAGCCATAACTTTGGTGATGGTTTTGCAAAAGCGTTCGATATGACCTTTACGGATAAAGACAACAAAGTAAAATATGTTCACCAGACCTCCTGGGGACTTTCTACTAGAACCATTGGTGCTCTTATTATGGTTCATGGCGACGATTCTGGTTTAGTACTTCCTCCAAGAATCGCTCCAATCCAGACTATGGTTATTCCAATCGCTCAGCATAAAGAAGGCGTTTTAGAGAAAGCTGGGGAAATCCTGGATGCCTTGAAGACAGCAGGAATCCGTGCAAGACTGGATGACTCCGACAAGAGTCCTGGTTGGAAATTCAGCGAGCAGGAAATTAAAGGTATTCCTACCCGTATTGAAATCGGACCAAAGGATATTGAAGCTGGCCGTGTAGTAATCTGCCGTAGAGATACTCGTGAAAAGATTGAAGTTGCCATTGATGAAGTTGCTGCAAAACTTCCGGAGATCATGGAAACGATGCAGGCAGAGATGCTGGAAAGAGCTAGAGTACATAGAGATACTCATACTTTCGAGGCTAAGACTTATGAGGAATTCAAAGATATTATCGAAAATAAGCCTGGTTTCGTAAAAGCTATGTGGTGTGGAGAAGAATCTTGCGAGCTTAAGATTAAAGATGATACCACAGCAACTTCCCGTTGTATGCCATTCCATCAGGAAAGAATTGCAGAGACCTGTGTATGCTGTGGCAAACCTGCAAAAGCTCTTGTATATTGGGGCAAAGCTTATTAAAAAGATTTAAATAAACGAATATTTGGTATGTATAATCTTGAAAACCTGACAATAAAGGTGCCGGAAGAGGCCGGTTGGATTCTAAAGAAGTTAAGAGAAGCCGGCTATGAAGGCTATTGCGTTGGCGGATGCGTACGTGATTGTCTTTTAGGAAGGGTGCCGGAAGATTGGGACATAACAACATCGGCTCTTCCTTTTGAAGTGAAGAGCCTGTTTTGTAATACCGTGGATACCGGAATCCAGCACGGGACAGTTATGGTAATACGAAATGGACATGGTTATGAAGTAACGACTTACCGGATTGATGGAGAATATAAAGATGGTAGACATCCGGAGAAAGTTGAGTTTACCCGCTCTCTGGAAGAAGACCTGAAACGAAGAGACTTTACGATTAATGCCTTTGCCTATAACGAAGAAAGTGGCGTTGTGGATTTATTTGGAGGTATTGAGGATCTGAATCATTCCTTGATAAAAGCCGTAGGTGATCCAGACGAGAGGTTTTCAGAAGATGCGCTTCGTATTATGAGAGCGATTCGTTTTGCGGCCCAACTTTCCTTTGAAATTGAAGAAAATACCTACCAAGCCATTCAACGGCATGCAGAAAATCTGGCAAAGGTGAGCATGGAACGCATCCGTGTGGAATTTGAAAAAACACTGCTGAGCAAGAACCCGGACATGGTACGAAAGTTCTTTGAAATGAGCATGGGAAACTATATTGTCCCAAGCTTTGAAGAAGATTGCAGGGACTTTGATGAGAAACTCGCTTTTTGTCTGGCAGACGACTTTGCAGAAGATAAAGAAAGACGGAAATACCTTTTACTGGCGGTCTTTCTTAAGAAACTGTCTTACGACGAGGCAAGAACGGCGTTGCGGCGAATGAAGTATGATAACAAGACCAGAGATCTGGTTTCCGCGATTATCCGATATAAGGACGAAGCGCTTACTTCAGACCGTGTTTCTATTAAAAATGCCTTGAATACCATGGGAGTTACTGTATTCCAGTTGATCATGACCTTAAAAGAAGCTGAAGGAAAACGCGACGAGAATGAGAAACAACTCCAGTTGATTCGTGAAATAAAAGAACTGGTGAAGGATATTATGGAAAAAGAAGAGCCTTATTCACTGGCACAGCTGGCGGTAAATGGCAGAGATTTAATAGAAGCAGGAGTTTCTCAGGGAACAGAAGTAGGAAAGACCCTGGAAAAATTATTGGGAGTAGTGATTGAAAATCCTGCAGCGAACACAAAAGAAAACCTGTTGAAACTGATATAGAGACAAGAAAGGAACAAAGATATGGAAAAGGCTTATATGGAAAAATACAACCAATGGCTGAACGATCCTTTTATTGACGATGAAACAAAAGCAGAGTTAAAGAGTATTTCTGATAATGAAACGGAAATAGAAGAACGGTTTTATAAAGAACTGGAATTTGGAACTGCCGGGTTACGCGGAATTATGGGTGCGGGAACCAACCGCATGAATAAATATATTATTGCCAAGGCCACTCAGGGCTTAGCAGATTACATAAATACCTTCTTTGCCATATTGATGAAACACAGGAAAGAAAAAGAAGAGGAAATGTGCGAAGAATCGGGTCATGACTGCAGCAAATGTGGGGGCTGTTCGGAGGCGGTTCCTAGTGTAGCTATCGCTTATGATAGTAGGCATAATTCTGTGGAGTTTTCCGATATAGCGGCAGCAGTATTAAATGCAAATGGAATCCGGACGTATGTTTTTGAAGGCTTGAGGCCGACGCCGGAACTTTCCTTTACCGTACGTCATTTAGGCTGTGTGGCAGGTATTAATATCACTTCTAGCCATAATCCGGCCGAGTACAACGGATATAAAGTATATTGGGCAGACGGTGCGCAAATCTCAGCTCCTCATGATGAGAATATTACCGTTTGCATTAATAATGTTAAAAACTTCACGAATCTTAAGCTGATGGAAAAACAGGAAGCGATTTCGAAAGAATTGTATGTTCCTATCGGACGTGTGACCGATGAAGCTTATATGAATATTGTTTCCGAACAGGTTCGAGAGCCTTCTTTAATGAAACAGATGGCCAGAGACATTACGGTAGCTTATACGCCTCTCCATGGAGCGGGAATTACGATTATTCCGGAGCTCCTTCATCGGTTCGGAATTAACAATTTATATATCGTAAAAGAGCAGGAAAAACCGGATGGCGATTTTCCAACGGTTGAATTCCCAAATCCGGAAATGCCGACTGCCTTCCAACTGGTAGATGAACTGGGAAGAAAAGTAAAAGCAGATCTTATTATCGCGACGGATCCAGATTCCGACCGAATCGGAGTTCATGTACGGGATGAAGAAGGAAAGTATCATGAACTGAACGGAAATGTCTTGGGATGTCTGATTTGTGAGTATGAACTGGAACGACGGAAAGCCCAGGGAAAAATTCCTACCGACGGATATGTGATCCGGTCCATTGTTTCCAGCCGGTTATTTGACCGAATCGCGAAAGCACATGGAGTAGAAGTCCGGGAAGTATTGACTGGATTTAAGAATATCGGTGCGGAAATGTTCAAGAGTGAAGTAACGAAGGACGGAACCTGTATTCTGGCTTATGAAGAAAGCTATGGCTATTTGGTAGGAGATTATGCCAGAGATAAAGATGCTTGTGTTGCTGCATTGATTCTCTGCGAAATGTGTGCATACTACAAGTATGAAGACATGACCCTGTGGGATGCGGTCTGCGAAATGTATGAAAAGTATGGATTCGAAGAAGAAAAGACGGTATCCATTACAAGAAAAGGTATTAACGGCCTGGAGGAAATTGCCCATATCATGACTGAAATGAGAACGAATCCTCCGAGAAAAATTGGAGGATATGAAGTAAAGCAGATGGTTGATTATGAACAGCCGGAGCTTACGGGCATGCCAAAATCCAATGTGCTGTTTTTCCAACTGGAAGGTGCGTGGGTATGCGTTCGCCCTTCCGGAACAGAGCCGAAAATCAAGTATTATTTTGGAGTATCCGGTAATCCAGAGACGGTATCCGAAAAAATAGAAAAATTACAAGGGGATTTTATCAAATAAAAAAGCAACGGAACAAATTGTTCTGAAACGACAAAAGAGAATCGGGGCTTGCGTATAATTGAAAAAAAAGGCACTAGTTTCGTAATGCAAGCCAAGAGTAACACAACCATAGTAGTAAAAAAATATTATGAACGCCTGAAAGATCTGAGGGAGGCTAAAAACCTGACTCAGAAGGAAGTTGCTCGGGCTATGGGGATTAGCGAACGGTGTTATTCTTACTATGAGCAAGGAAAACGGGCTGTTACGGTTGAGATGCTTGTTGACTTTGCGAAATTCTATGGAATTTCTTTATATTATCTTACTGGTCAGATTAATGAAAAACGCCCTTTTTTGAGATGAGATAAAGTGAATGTTTTCTGAATGATGTATATAGCCCCTTTTCATGGGGGCTATATTTTGTTACAATTACTTGGTATTTTTAGGGAAAAGGAGAATCATTGTGGCTTTATTACTTGCAGGAACTTTTGGTGGAATGCTGGATAATGTATTGAGCGGATTTGACTGGTCTATTTTTTCTTTTTTTGGAGGAATTCAGTCAGGCTTTCTTAATTTTCTAGCTAAAATATTTACAGGAATGGGCAGTCCGATTTATGGTGTTTTATTTGGAGTGCTGGGACTTGTATTGTGTTTATTCCGCAGAACCAGAAGAGTTGGATTTGCGCTGGTACAGTTCTTACGAATATCTGTATTAAACCTTTGGCATTAAGTGTCAGGCCATACAATACCCTTCAAAGTAACCCACAGTTCTGGTCCTGGTATGTAGCAGCAGGAAAACTCTGTGAGTCCGATTATTGCTTCCCGTCCGGACATACGACAGGCGCAACAGAAATTGCTATTGTATTAATGCTGTGTCATATTCGGGCAAAGAAAGGAAAGGTTGCCTGGATCTTCCCATTGTGCGCATTCCTTACCGGCATTTCCAGGATTTATCTGATGGTTCATTATCCGTCTGACGTAGTAGCCGGATTTATCATAGGAATTCTGTCAGGTGTTTTAGGATATGTTCTAAGCAATGCGGTATGCAAATTCCTGGGAAGACGTAAAATAGATCGGGTGTTCGACCTGAACCGGAAATTTAAACATGGCATCCGGCCGATGACGGCAATTCTTGCCATTTTTATCGGTTGGCTGATTTGCTTTGGTGTATCGGAAATAAAGACGTTTGGAGAAGGCGGAGAAAAGGTTCAGCGTTGTGCTTATAATGGAGAATATGCCTGCCAGAACGAAGCTCAGGTGGACAGTAAAAAATATCCACCGATTGACGGACATTGTTATTGCAAAATCCATTGGAAAGAATTGTCAAAACAGTTTGAGGAAACCGGTACAATAGAAGACGTTGCAAAGAAAGACACGGGAATACAAGAAGGAATGCCGATTCCAAATTCGGATCTTTTTACCTTTTTCAACGATCCGGTCATGACGGATTTCTGTGAGAATTTCGAGACAAATATGCCGGTAAAAATGCGTTATTTCAAAGCGAATGAAGCAGATGTGGAAATAACAGACCAGACGGTAATAAGAGATGTCTTTAACACTTTAAAAGGCGTGAAAGTTGCGGATGAAGATACTTCAGGAACACAGGTTACGGACAGCGAACTGATTTTCACCTTTTTTATGCCGGATTCTACCCAGATTACCATTGCGTTCGATTCACCGAGCCAGCTTTCTTATCAAGGGAAAAAGTATTATGTGATAAATAATAACAAAATCTATAACCTGAAGATTGCACCGGAGAATCCAATCGAGTCTGAACCGGAAGATGGAGCAAACCAAGAAGAGTATCCGGAAGAAGAATGGGAAGAGGAAGAATAAAAAAGCAGAAAGTTCTCGATTTAAACGGTAAAAACAGCTAGTTTTCCGACATATATTTTGTTGACAATGCGTGCAATAAATTATAAAATTATTGCACGTATTTTTTTCTCTTTGCCACGCTATCTGAGTAAAGTGGCAAAGTGGTTAAGCAAATTTTTTAGGAGGCAAAATCATGAAAAAGTTTAAAGCAATTGGTGTTGCTGTTCTTGCTCTTGTAATGGCAGCAGCTCTTTGCGCATGCGGCGGCGGAAATAAGCCTGCTCCTTCAGGATCAGGTACAGATGCTGGCGAAAAAAGCATGACTTACACACTTATCTATGGTAACAACGAAGGCGACGAAGTTGCATTAGTAGCTCAGTCTCTGAAAGACCAGTGGGAAGAAGCATTCCCAGGTGTTACAATCAACCTTCAGCCAATGACCAAGGCAGAACGTCTTGAGAAAATGCAGAACGATAACTACACAATCGCTCTTACACGTTGGGGCCCTGACTATGCAGACCCAATGACATATCTCGGAATGTGGACAACAGGAACAGCTAACAACTATGGTTTCTGGAGCAATGCAGATTACGATGCATTAATCAAGAGCTGCTCATCAGGAGAACTTGCTGGCGATTATGATGCTCGTTGGGCTGCACTGTATGATGCAGAAAAATTAGTTATGGATGATGCTGTTATCGCTCCTCTTTATACAAAAGCAAATGCAAACCTTATTGCTGATGGTGTAGAAGGCGTTGAATTCCATCCAGTAGCTCTCAACAGAGTTTATAAGAGAGCAACAAGTGCTACTGGCACTCTGAATGTAATGTTCGCAACAAACGTTATGTCTCTTGACACAAACCTTGCAACAGACGGTGACTCTTTTGAAATCATCGCTGACTGCATCGATGGTTTAACACAGATGGACGCTGATGGTGCTGCACAACCTGCAATCGCTGAAAGCTGGGATATCTCTGATGACCAGATGACATACACATTCCATCTTCGTAAAGATGCAACATGGAACAATGGTACTCCTGTAACAGCGAAAGACTTTGAATTTGCATGGAAATTAGCTATGACAGCAAACGTAGAGTACAATTACATGTTCGATAGCACAGTTGGTTGCGTAAAGAATGCAGATGCAGTTCTTTATGACGGTGCTGATCCTGAAACATTAGGTGTTAAGGCTCTTGATGATTACACATTAGAAGTACAGCTGGAAGCTCCTGTATCATTCTTCCCATCATTAATGTACTTCCCAACATTCTATCCAATCAACCAGGCTTTCTATGAGAGCGTTGGTGCTGACAACTATGGAACAAGCCCAGAAACATTCCTTTCAAACGGTGCATTCATGCTTTCTGAATATACACCAGGAACAGCTTCTCCAAAGGTTGTAAAGAACCCTGGATACTATGATGCAGCTTCTGTTCAGCTTCAGGGAATTAACTATCAGGTAGTTGACGGATCTGACAATGCTCTTACAGCATTCAAGAACGCTACACTTGATATCGCAGTTGTATCTGGCGATCAGGTTAAAGCTGTTAAAGATGATGCTACACTGTCAAAGAACCTTAAAGTTACTGGTGCTGGATACATGTGGTATGTAACATTCAGCCAGACAGTAAACGCTGATTCTAATGGCGACTTCGCTAATAAGAACTTAAGACTTGCATTCACAAATGCAATCGATAGAGAATTCGTAGTTGACAACTATGTAATGGATGGCTCTCTTGCTACATTTACATGTGTACCTCCACAGTTTGCAGCTTCCGCTACAACTGGTGAAGACTTCTCTGCAGATCAGTCTAGATTCGCTGATGTTTGCGCATACAACTTAGAAGCAGCTCAGGGCTTCTTTGAGACAGCAGCAAGTGAATTAGGATACTAAAATTTAGAAGTAAAAACTTATATAGTTTTTCGGGACGATCAGAGTGGCCCCAAAAGCCACTCTGATATCGTTATTTTATTAGAGAAAAAAATACGAAGACATTTTAATTTGGGAAAACAAAAGTTTTTTAGGTAACAACAATGACAAAATATATTATTAAACGAGTTATAATGGCTCTGATCACGTTATTAATCATAACGTTTGTTCTGTTCCTGCTTGTTCGTATCATGCCGGGAAATCCGTTCCCGTCCGAGCGTATGAGCGCAGCAGCCATTGCCAAGAAACGTGCCGAAATGGGTTTGGATAACCCGATGCTGGTGCAGTTCTGGAATTATTTAAAGACTCTTATTACCACAGGCAGCTTTGGTAATGGTTCCGCTCTTTATAATGGAGCTCCGATTTCTTCTGTACTGCCAGTTGCGATGTCCAACTCTTTCCGTATTGGTGGCATTGCAATCCTTTTTGGCGTATTTGTCGGACTTATTCTGGGAATCGCAGCTGCTCTTAACAGAGGACATTTCTGGGATGTATTTTGCACAGTATTATCTATCATAGGCGTATGCGTACCATCCTATGTATTCATGATATTCTTGCAATACTTCTTTGC
>JAKSRL010000082.1 GCA_024403635.1 Lachnospiraceae bacterium
AAGCTTCTCTCTAAATTAGTCTACTAAGTAACCTCCTGAGCAGTCGCATGCTGAACCTGTGATGAAGTTTGAAGCATTTGATGATAAGAAGATTAAGTAACCAACGAAATCATCTGGCTCTGCAAGACGTCCGATAGGCTCTCTGTTAAGGAAGTTCTTATAAACTGCTGATTCTGGGTCGAACATCCATTCTGTTAATTCTGAACGGAATACTGTTGGGCAAAGAGCGTTGATGTTGATTCCATAAGGAGCTGAAAGGTCGCAAGCTGCGCAAGCGATCATCATGTCTGCGCCACCCTTTGATGTGCAGTATCCTGTGTAACCAGCCATACCTCTCTTTGAACGCTGTGATGTTACAACAACGATCTTGCCGCCCTGTCCTGAAGCAGGTTTTTCGCCATTAAGCTGTTTAACCATCTGCTCAGAAACATATTTAAGAACAACGTATACGGATTTGCAGTCAGCATCCATGATGTACTGCCAATCAGCTACGCTCTGCTCTAAGATATTCTGTGGTTTGTTGAAACCATGAGCAATTGCAAGGATATCGATTCTGCCGTATTTTTCTACTACGCCAGCGATTAATTTCTGAACGTCTTCTTCTTTTGCAGGATCTGCTGCGAAAGTTTCGCATTCAATACCTTCTGCTCTGAATTCTTCTGCTAATTCGTCTAACTTAGCCTGATTACGTCCTGTTAAAGCAACCTTTGCTCCAAGGTATCCATAAGCCTTAGCAGCTACGCGTCCGAAAGCACCTGTAGCACCAGTTACTAATGCAACTTTGCCTTCTACTGAATACATGTTTTCTACAAAACTCTTATCTAACTTTACCATTTCGTTTCCTCCTTCGTTTAATTCCTGACATAACCTGCCAGGTAATTATGGTAAAAAAGTTCCGTTACCGATGCGCTGAATTGTTTTTATTTTAATACACCAAAAAATCAGCGCACAATACGCTAAGGTCATAATACTCTTTTCATTTGTAAAAATCAACCAACTGTAAACGATTTTTTCATTGAAAAATATCAATATTCTATATATTCATACCATATTTTTTCTTGAGACGATTCAGAATTGCCGTCAGAGGTTTTAACAACAGAAAAACCGTCAGCGCAGAAGCTGTTGCATTCAAGATATTTGGAATAAGTCCTGCAAGATAAATGGTCATGGCCGAACCGAAGGTGACCGTAGTCGTCATCATTAACACAGAGGAGGTATCCAGAATAAGAGAACTTAATATTACGACAATAAAAAATGAAATTACGGAAGTCCGGATCACATGACGGTCGCTTAGAATCTTACCATTCGCAAGAAGGCCTGCCACAAAGCCAATCATTCCATAACAGAACATCTGCCATGGAGTCCAAGGGCCCTGACCGAACATAATATTACTTACAATCATAGAAAGAGCTCCACACATAAAGCCCGACTGTGGACCAAAGGCAATCGCGGTCATAATAATAACACCTGCCATAGGCTTAAAGGACGGAGCCCAGATAAAAGCCACACGGCTTACTACCGCGATGGCGGTCATAACAGCCAAAGTGGCAAGAAGCCTTGCATCTGGCTTATTTCCTTCAAAGCTAACGAAAAACGGCACCATAGCAAGAATCATGATAATGACACTGGCAATATATAGCTTACGGTCTCCAAAAAGATAGGAAAGAGCGACCGTACCCGGAATCGCAATGGCGATAACTAAAATGCTTATAATTAAACCTTTTTTACTGTTCTTGTTCATGGATCTTTTTTCTCATTAATTTAAAATTTGCAAGACAAAGCTGAATCAGGTCTTCGTCAGTAATAGCGTCTTTAAAGATGTGACGGCTCATACGGTTTGCAGACGTGGTATAAAAACTATTCTCTGCAAAGAATTTACTAGGAACGTTGGCAGTAATCATACCACCATCAAAGAACATTCCTACTGTGTCCGCATATTTTGCACAGAATTCCACATCATGGGAAACCATCAGGATTGTTACCCCAGAGGCTTTTAATTTCTTTAAGATTGCTGCGAACTGCAGTTTGAAGAAATTATCGATACCTTTTGTCGGCTCATCCAAAAGCAGAATTTTCGGATTTGTTAATAAAACTTTTGCCAAGGCTACTCTTTGCTGCTCTCCACCAGATATATCGTACGGATGAGACAACAGCAGATATTCAATATCACAGAGTTTTGCGACTTCTGCAATTCTTTCATCTAATGGAACATTTTCAAATCCGTTCTTTTCCTCTAACATTTCTAACCGTTTGGATTCCTTCGGTCCCAACATTTCTTCTAAATCTTCCCGGACCGTCTGTTTTACAAACAGGCTTTTGGGATCCTGTGGCAACATCGCCAGATTATGATCAAATAATTCGCCCTTCTTATAACTGGAAATCTTTCGCCCATCAATCATAACTGTTCCACGATATGGTTTCAGCATGTTGCAGATGGTTTTTAAGGTTGTGCTCTTTCCAGTTCCATTTCCGCCTACAAAAGCAAAAATGCTTCCCTTTTCTACGTTAAACGTGGTTCCTTTCAGAATGTCCGGAAGGTCTCTTTCATAACGGAACCATACGTCTTTCAGGGAGATTGCCGGCATATCCGTTTCATTTTCTTTGTACGGATTGATTGGCAAGGTATTGATTTCTGCTTTTTTTCCTTCAAAAATGGAGGTCAACCAGCTTCTTCCTTCCCTTACGGTCAAAGGAACTTCTCCTAAATCTCTTTTAGCTTTATCAGCTACACCATAATATACCTTAACCGGAGTTGGCATAGCAGCAAACATATCACTATTTTGTTCTTTTAAATAAGCGCCAACCTTTTTCGGTTCGTCGCAAGCAATCACCTTTCCTTTTTCCATAACCACAACCATATCCGAAGCATGGAAGATATCTTCCAGACGATGCTCTGTAATAATAATGGTCGTTCCCAATTCCAGATTAATTTTCTTAACGGTATTCAGAAAATCGCTGGCTGCAATCGGGTCTAACTGACTCGTTGGCTCGTCTAAAATCAAAACACTCGGCTGCATTGCCATAATAGCTGCCAAATTTAACAGTTGCTTCTGTCCGCCAGATAGTTCATTTACATCACGATGAAACCAGGTCTGAATGCCAAAATAGCTCGCCATCTCAGCAACTCTGGTTCGAATGGTTCTCTGATCATAACCAAGATTTTCCAAACCAAAAGCCAGTTCATGCCAAACTTTATCCGTGACGATCTGACTGTCCGGATTCTGCATAACATAACCAATCGTAGAGCTTTGGGTCCGTAAATCCACGTCCTCTAATAAAACGCCGTCTAAATAAACGCCGCCCTCTTTATTGCCATTTGGAGTAAGAACTGTTTTTAACTGATTTAGCAAAGTACTCTTTCCGGAGCCGCTTCGTCCACAAAGAGTTACATACTGTCCTTCTTCAATTGTCAGCGATACATCTTTTAAAGCAAATCTGCCGTCGCTTGTGGGATAAGAAAAACTTAAATTCTTGATCTCAATACGCGCCATTTTATTTTCTCCTTTAAGTTAAGAAATGTCGGAAGGAATAAGAAAAATGCATAAGCAATCGCTCCTCCAAACATATTAATATCTCCAAACCAGGTCATTTCAATATTTGGTATAAAAGCAGCATGAGCGCCACCCATGACTGCAGTAAAAATCGTTCCTGCCAACAGCAGTCCCATTACACAAATAAGAATGATGTTTCGTTTTTCAAAATAATAAATTGCAAAATTGGTTTTCTTTCCAGAACCATAGCCTCTGGCCCTCATACTATCCGCAGTAATAATACCGCCTTCTAAAGCCCAACTGGTCATTGTAGAAAGCACGGTCGCTCCGTTTCTCAGCTTTTCCATTTTGTTTTCTGAAGCATTTCCCGCCATACCTATGCATTGCCGTGCCTGGGAAATCTGTTTCGTCTTTTTAATAAAATTCGGAATTAAACGAAGAATCATAGACAGAATCAAAGAAACCGATGGAATCATTTTTCCAAAAATATAAATGAATTTATCACTGGTCATAACAGCGTTATAGCAGGCAAACCAGCATAGAATAGACACCAACATTCCTCCTAAGGCAATACCGTAGATTAAAGCCTCCAGCGTAAACGGTCGGCCTAAATAACGGAATAATACGGTCACACCCATCCGGTTAAAAATTGGATTAATAACGGACATTAATACAAACAGAATGCCCATATAAGCCAACTCTTTAAAAGCCTTTTTCCCTTTAATGGTAAAAAGATATGCCAAGCTCATTACCATGGAAATCACAACATAAACAGGATGCATAAGAAACATTCCCAAGATGATTGCGCCCAGGAAAAATATAATATTCGTTATTGGATGATAAGTTGTAAATTCTTCTTTCTGCATTAAATTACTTCGTGTTCTTTCAGCCAGATGACGGACTGTTCCGTATCATCGATATTTTCAATAGTTATGCTTGCTTCAGGTGCCAATTCATCTGCAATCGTAAGGATTTCTTCTATCGGAATATTTCCTTCTCCTAAATTCTTATGCCAGTCCCAGGAACCATCATTGTTATGAAGATGCATATGTCCCAAATACGGGCCCATCGTCTCCATCCACTTCACTTGAGGGATTTGACTAACACCACCGGCATTGGCATGCCCACAGTCAAAGCATAATTTGCATCTCGGGTCATTGATTTCTTTTACAATATCTCTTAAATAATCCGGATCCGGCTCCATAACATTTTCCAGATACAGTATAAAGTCTGCCGGCTTATCGCAAAGAAAATCTTTCCAGAAATTAATGGACTGCTCAATGTACCATACCGGGAAATAAACCAAAGGAACAAAGCCCCCATGAAGAATCATTCTTTTCAATCCATAATTCCACATAATCTGAAAAGCCTGATTGTATCGTTCCATAGAAATGTCTTTGATTTTTGGGTCAATAGCACATGGAGAAAGCTCGTTAAACGGGCCATGAAAAGTTTTGGCCCGACTCATATATTTTTTTGCATCCAGATCCCAAGTTGCAAACTCAGGAGGATCCATATACATTCCAGTACAAAACTGATCCAGTTCAATTCCCAGATCATATTTTTCTGCAATTTCCATCGCATGTTCATCGATTGTGGCTAAATAAACTTCTCTCTTTAACATGATTATACCTGATCTATTAATTTAATTTCCTGTCCATCCCATTCCACAACATAGCCATGGCCATTCTCTGCATACCATTGATAATATTGTTTATCCGATTTACAGAACACGGCCATTATCGCCATGATGGTTCCCCCATGAACGAGGAAATAAGCGCTTTCACCTTCATAATCTTTCAGACATTCGACGAAAGCATCACAGCATCTTTGTGTAAAATCTGCTTTATTTTCGCCCTCCGGCACATCTCCTTCACAAAGGGTTTTCAGCCAGGCGTTATATTCTTTACTATCCGCAAGGTCCTGATAGTTTTTTCCTTCAAAAATCCCAAAATCCATTTCCCGTAAATCCCGGACAACAACCTGCTCCGCATTTGGATAAAGGATTTCTGCCGTCTGACGACAGCGGATCATAGGACTTACAAAAATATTACGAACGTTTAAATTATCTGTTTTCTCCTGAAAATCGGAAGACGCTCCGATTTCCTTTATTGCTGCAATTCCTTCCTCACATAAAGGCTGGTCCGTTCTTCCGATATATTGTTTTTTTTGATTTCCGGCAGTGATGCCGTGACGTATTAAAACAACTTTCATAAGTACCTCATTTCAGTTTCTGGCCAATACCACAACTAACCCGAATAACGCTTTCGCTAGCTTCTGCCAAAATGCAAAGACATCTTCCGGTCTGTTCTCTCCACAACCGTTCTTCCCGGTCTAAAGGATGAATTCCGTAGCCGATTTCATTGCAGGCGATAACAACGTCTGGGTTTGCTTCTACCAACTTTCTGGTATATTCCTGAGCGTCTTCGCCTTTTTTTACGAGCTCTCGTACCAGTTCTTCGAAATTATTAATTGCTTTCGCCGTTAACGCTTCTTCACAATTTACAATTACCGGAGGAAGGCCTGTTTCTTTTTCCGCAAGGACGTCTTGTCCATGTCCTAATCCACCAAGATATAATTTCATAACATTCTCCTAAAGGATAAATCCAAAAAGACTGATAGCAGCAACCGATCCAAGCTCTGCCAGCTGCAAAAACCAACCTGCTAAATCACCGGTAATCCCGCCAAATTTTTTATACGATAAATATCGGTAATATCCAAAAATCAATCCATTCACAACAACTGCAATTACTCCAAGCCAACCACCGAAAAGAATCATAAATACTACACAAATTACGATATATACCAGCATGGTGATGGTTACGGTGCTTTTCTTAGCCGGTCCAGCAAAACCAGCCAACATTCCATTCGTTCTGGCTCCTTTAAAATTCGCAATAGCCAGACCGCTTAAGGCTCTGGATAAAACAAAGCCAAAGCAAATGGTAAATAGAATATTCCAGTCTTCTCCAAATCCGTGCATAAGACTCACATTTGGAATATTGGCCCAGAAGCCAAAATAGCAAAGCAGCCAAACGCCGCAAAAGATAATGGCAAAAGCCCCTGCATGAGAATCTTTTAATATTTCTAGCATCCGTTCCCGACTCTGATGCGACGAAAGAGCATCTACCGTATCACAGAAACCGTCCATATGAATCGCGCCCGTTACCAAAAGTGGAATTACCGCAGCTACGGCTCCGTAAATCCATACCGTTAGGCAAAGGAGTTGAGCCAGAAAATACCAAAGAATTTCAAAGCCACCTACAAAAGCTCCTACTAATGGAAAGAAGCAAAATACATATTTCATGGATTTGTCATCCCATTCCACCTGAGGCATCGGAATTCTGGAATAGGTTTGTAAAGCAATTACTAAACTTTTTATCATTTCATTTCCTCTTATTCCTTCATGAAATCCAGGCTACCCTTATGAATCAATGGAATGCCACAGACAACTTCTACAAACACATCTGCCTCTTCCGCCAATTTATTATTAATATGGGCCAGGATTAGACGATACTCGTTGGTTTCCGGATCATACTCATATCCGTCTTTCGCCGATTCCGCAGAAACAATAATCGTAGAACCACTGCGGTTGAAAAACGGTTTTACTTCCTTCCAGATTTCTTCTTCCCAATCGGTTTCCTTGTTTTTCTTAAGTTCCTCAAAACCGTCACCAAACATCATGTTAGCCACATGAGTGGACATGCATTCCAACAAAGCCGTTTCGTTATTGACTGGGATATTTTCCAACCGTTTCGGCCGTTCTAAAGTTTCAAATCCTCTACCGGCGCGAAGCTTATGATGACGTTCTACGACCTTCCAATCGTCGTCCGTATAAATTGGCATAGTGGCAACGTAGATCATCTTTCCACCGATAGATGCCGCTATTTTTTCCGCATATGCACTTTTTCCGTTCCCGCTTCCGCCAACAACAAATATTTTCATTTTTACTTCTGTTCTACATAGGCCTCAATGCCAATGTTATCAAAACTATGAGTTCCTTTATATAGCGCCAGGGCCATATCCAAAAGAGGAAGTAACGCCACTCCTCCGGTTCCCTCGCCTAACGCCATGTCCGCACTGATCGGACCAGAAAGATTTAACGCATTTAAGATTACGTTGCCTCCTGGTTCTTTGCTTACATGGGAAGGAATCATGTAATCCACGGTTCTCTCATCGATTTTATAAGCCAACAATGCTGCTGTTCCGGAAATCAAACCATCCAAAATGATTGGAAGATGAATAGCGGCTCCGCCTAAAATTACACCACACATTGCCGCAATATCAAAGCCACCTGCTTTTGCCAGAACATCGATTGGATCCGCTGGATTCGGCTGGTTTACTTCCCTACATTTTTTAATTACATTGATTTTACGCTTCAATCCATCGTCCGATAATCCGGAACCTCTTCCCGTTATTTCTTCTGGTTCCAGTCCCAACAAAATGGAAATAATTGCTGCGGAAGTTGTAGTATTTCCAATCCCCATTTCTCCAATTACAACAACATTAATACCATCCGCCTTTGCCTTTTCTACTGCTTTAATTCCAGTTTCGATGGCCTTTAAGGCATCTTCCCGGCTCATCGCAGGGCCTTTGACAAAGTTAGCAGTTCCATTCTTTCTTTTATCTACAACTAAGCCAGGGACTTGTATATCATCTACCATTCCCACATCGTATACTTCTACATCGGCCTTAGCCATTTTTGCAAAAATATTAACGTTAGAACTGCCTTCAGCCAAAGCTTTCGCTACTGCTGTTGTGACCGTATGGTCTGACTGGCTAACGCCTTCTTCTACAACCCCATTATCGGCACAAAAAACCAACACCCGTCGTTGATCAATATTGATATCGCTGCATTCGGACGCTGCACCGATTTTTGCCGTCAAAGCTTCCAGTTTTCCCAGACTATTTAAGGGTTTCGCCAC
>JAKSRL010000083.1 GCA_024403635.1 Lachnospiraceae bacterium
TCACCTGTGTGAATATAATTGTGCTTTTGCAAATTCCGGCGAAAAAGATATGGTAACCGCTCTGAAAGGGAAACCTATTTTTCCTAGAATACATATAGAAGAAAATGACCAGATCTGTTATGCCGTTTCCTGCCGTCATTGCACCGACCCTTTGTGTATGAAATCCTGCATCGCCGGAGCCATTTCCTCCCACAACGGTGTAATTACTATTGACCAGGAAAAATGTGTAGGCTGCCTGACCTGTATTCTGGTATGTCCATATGGAGCCCTGTCTCCATCTGAAAGTGGAATAATGCAAAAATGCGAACTTTGTCTTGAGAACACATGCGGAGAACCTGCTTGTGTTAAAGGATGCCCAAATCGCGCTATCGTTTATGAAGAGAGGTAACTTTCATGAAACAATATGTAATTATCGGCAACGGTGTTGCCGCAGCAGCCTGTATAGAAGGAATCCGAAGCACGGATTTAGACGGTGAGATTACCGTTGTCTCTTCCGAAAACCACCCGGTATATTGCCGGCCGTTGATTTCCTATTATCTGGAAGGAAAAACAGATAGAAATCGGATGCTCTATCGTAAAGAATCATTTTACAGTGATAACAGTTGTAACGTTTTATACGGAAAGACGGCCCAAAAGGTCGATGACGTCAACAAAACAGTTCTGTTAGATGACGAATCACTCCTTTCCTATACCGAGCTCTGCATCGCTGCCGGATCAGCTCCTTTTGTTCCTCCTATATCAGGACTGGAAACGGTTTCTGATTATTATTCCTTTATGACCCTGGATGATGCAGAAGCTCTGAAAGAAAATATTACTGCGGATTCCAAAGTCCTGATTGTAGGTGCCGGCTTGATTGGTCTTAAATGTGCAGAAGGAATTCACGAATCAGTAGGAAGCATTACCATATGCGATCTTTCTGACCGGATTCTGTCCAGCATTTTGGACGATGAAAGCGCAGCGTTAGTACAAACGCATTTAGAAAACAACAAAATTCGTTTTATGCTTTCAGATACCGTAGAACAGTTTGATGGGAAGACTGCCATAATGAAGAGCGGCGAAAAGATCTCCTTTGACATTCTTGTTCTTGCCATCGGCGTCCGTCCGAATATCGGCCTCGTCCGTAATATCAATGGAAAAACCAATAAGGGAATTATTGTAGATGCTCGGATGCAGACAAGTATTGCTTCTATATACGCAGCCGGAGATTGTACCGAAGGTATGGATATTACTTTGGGAAACAACCGGGTTCTTGCGATCTTACCTAACGCTTATTACCAGGGCTTCTGTGCCGGCGTCAATATGGCTGGAGGAACCAGCAATTTTACAAAAGCCATTCCTATGAACTCTATCGGCTTTTTCGGTCTGCACTTAATGACTGCAGGCACAAAATATGAAAGTGGCCAGGGAGGAACAGTCTTTGAAGAACGCTCTGAAGATCATATTAAGAAAATCTTTTGTCGTGATGGCATTATGACCGGCTTCATTCTAGTAGGGAATACAGACCGGGCCGGAATTTACACATCTATGATCCGTGAACAAACACCGATAGACACGGTTAATTTCGAGCTTCTGAAAAAAAGCCCGACTAGCACCGCATACTCACAGTATATCCGTAGAAAAATGTTTGGAGGCGTAGTATAATATTATGAGAATAAATGCATCATCCTTAGATTACAAAGCAATCAATGCACAGATTCGCAATTCATCTGACAGCATCGAGATAACACAATGCTGCGGTCAGCGCTTTATTGCTGCAGGTTTTTCCGATAAAAAAATACATATCCAAGGTACGCCAGGCAATGCTCTCGGAGCCTATTTAAATGGAGCTGAAATCACTGTCAATGGAAATGCCCAGGATGCCGTCGGAGATACGATGAATGACGGAAAGATCATCATTCATGGAAATGTCGGTGATGCCGCCGGCTATGCTATGCGTGGAGGCGAAATCTATGTAAAAGGTGATGCCGGCTATCGCATCGGTATTCATATGAAAGAATACGAAGAAAAAAAGCCGCTAATTGTAATCGGTGGAAAATGTGGAAGTTTTCTGGGAGAATACCAAGCAGGAGGAATTCTCATTGTCCTGGGGCTGTCGAAAAATGATAAAAAAATTGTCAGCAACTATCCGTGTACGGGAATGCATGGCGGAAAAGTATATCTGCGTGCAGATGTAAAAGACCTTACTCTCCCTGAGAATGTAACCGCTTCTCTAGTAACCGAAGAAGGGATGAAAGAAATTCAGGAGTATTTAAAAAAATTCTGTTCATATTTTGATTATGATCTTGAATCTATACTCCGCTCTCCTTTTACGGTAATAGAACCGGACAGTTCAAATCCATATCAGCAAATGTATGTGCCAAATTAGAAAGCAGGTTTAAAATGAAGTATACGAAGCAAGAAGTCTTACAGTTTGTGGAAGAGGAAGACGTAAAATTTATCCGTCTTGCTTTCTGTGATGTCTTCGGAAAACAAAAAAACAAATCCATTATGCCACGGGATCTGGAACGAGCCTTTTCCCATGGTATTGCTATTGATTCTTCTGCCATCACCGGATTTGGTGGTGAGGTTTGTTCCGACCTCTTTCTTCATCCGGACCCGGATACACTTGCAATCCTTCCATGGAGACCGGAACACGGAAAAGTCGTAAGAATGTTCTGCACAATAACAACTCCTGACGGCAAAGTTTTTGAAAATGACACTCGAAGCATTTTGATCCACGCCATCGAAGAAGCAAAGGAATCCGGATACAATTTTTATTTTGGTACCGAGATGGAATTCTATCTTTTCAAATTAGATGAAGAGGGAGAACCAACAAAGATACCTTATGACAAAGCCGGATATATGGATGTTGCCCCGGATGATAAATGTGAAAATGTCCGCCGAGAAATATGCCTGACCTTAGAGCAGATGGGTATTTATCCAGAAGGCTCTCACCATGAAGAAGGTCCAGGACAGAATGAAATCGACTTTCAATATTCTGATGCATTATCCGCTGCAGATAATGCAATGACCTTTTCTACCGTTGTGAAAGCGATTGCTGCCCGTAATGGTTTAGCCGCAGACTTTTCCCCAAAACCACTTGAAGGAAAGCCTGGAAACGGCCTTCATATTAACATGTCTGTCAAAGATAATGACGGAAGACTTCACTCTTCCTCTATAATCGCAGGAGTCCTTCAGATTGCAGAAGATATTTCAGTTTTTACGAACCCTTCCGAAGAGTCCTATAAGCGCCTAGGAAGTTTCAAGGCACCAAGCTATATTACCTGGTCAAGAGAAAACCGATCCCAACTGATACGTATTCCTGCTGCTTTTGGTGAATATATACGTGCAGAGCTTCGTTCTCCGGATCCTACTGCGAATCCTTATCTTGCCTTTGCATTACTTATATATGCCGGATTGTACGGTTTAGAAAATACTTGTGAACTTCCTCCAGAAGCAAATTTTAATTTATATACAGCTTCTCCGGAAATAACCAAAAATTATGCAAAGCTTCCTATGTCGCTTTCAGAAGCCAGAGACAAAGCATATAACAGTGCTTTTATTAAGGAACACTTACCAAAATCCCTTATACAGGTATACTGTGATAAATAATTCATCATTGGAAAGGAGGTTTAATAATGACTTTTAAAGAGCGTTACTATCGCACGCTTGTTGTCTCATCCTCCTCAAAATTCAATGATAACATAACACCCATTTTAACTTCTTCCCACTGTGAACCTATCGTGTTCGCAAATAGCGTTGCAGCTGCCAAACGCTGTTCTTTAGAAAGCCCATTTGACTTTGTAATTATCAATACTCCGCTCCCCGATGAATTGGGTTCCAAATATGCCATTGATATTTCAATGAATAAAAACACCCTTTGTTTAATGTTCATTCGATCAGAAATATACGAAGAAGTGAAAAGCAAAGTCATGCCATATGGAGTATTTACTCTCCCAAAACCTACTGCTTCCATTTCTATCAAATACGGCCTTGATTTTTTATCTTCTTCCAGAGAGCGTCTACGCAGCCAAGAAAAAAAGACTTTGTCTATTGAGGAAAAGATGGAAGAGATACGTCTTGTCAACCATGCAAAATGGTTATTAATTGACCATCTAAAAATGACAGAACAGGATGCCCACCGATATATAGAAAAGCAAGCAATGGATGCCTGTGTTTCTAAAAGTGAAATTGCAAAAGAAATCATTGCAACCTATTCATAAACCTTTCTTCTGCTCCTACGATCTTTCATTTCTCCTTATATTAAATATTTTATACATTATCCAAACTTTTCGTTCTATTATTCAGTTTTAGTCCAACTTCTTATTTCTACTATCTGGAAAATCTTAGAAAAATCCGTAATAAATGCTCCTTTTTATTTGATATTATATTTGATATTATATTTGATATTATATTTGATATTATATTTGTTATAATGTTATGTTAGTTGTGTTTATATTCAATATTTATGAAAGGTTTGAATATATGTATAGTTTTGTATTAGACGGCGTCACAACGGACGTGATGAATCAAATTACAAAAGGGGTAATGGAAGCAAATGCGGATTTCTCCAAAGGATATTTCACTTCTCCTGCTTTTTATCTCTCTTTACTGGCAATAGCAATTTTTATTGTGGCATGGATTTTTCTTAACAAGGGAAAAAAGAAACTTATTGAAACAACAACTGTTAAATATCCGAATGAATCAGAAAGAATCATGTTCATAAGGGTAACCACAATAATACTTAAAATTATTTGTATTGTGGCTGTTATTGCAACTATTTTAGGTTTTCACGGCATAAGAATCAGTATATTTATGCTGCTCTTATTATTCTTTATCATCGTCTGCACTTTGGCCGGTCAGGATGCTTTAAAGGACTGTATCGCAGGTACATTAATTTTTGTTAACCGGTATTTTACGATTGGTGATGTCATAAAATATGACAATGTCGAGGGAAAAGTAATAAAAATGACATTATTTGTTACTCGTGTTCAAGACCTCCTCACAGAAGATATTATTACGGTATCGAACCGAATGATTTCTTCCGCTCGTGTAATCAGTCACTTTACAGCCATAAATATTGGTCTCCCATACGATTTGCCTGCTAATCAGGCTCATCAGGCCTTAAAAGAGACTTGTGAGGAAATCAAAAAAATAGATGGAATTGAAGATTGTATCTACAGAGGAACCAATGACTTTGGTGATTCCGCCATTCTCTACCAAATTGGTATTTATACCGCTCCGGAAAAGAAGTATGCCCTTCGTCGAGCTGCTTTAATGAAGATTCAGGATGGTCTGGATAAAGCCGGTATAGCAATTCCATTACAACAATTAGAAGTTCATATCAAATAACATATATGTTTCAAAAAAATAATTTCAGCAAAGGAGTATTTTATATGTTTTTTAATGACGAGTTACTTGAAAAAGCCAAAGAAGCTTACCGGAAAATCAAATGGGTGGGCATCGTAGTATCCATTCTTATGATTCTTCTCGGAATCGCAGTTTTCTTCATACCGGAAAGTGCTGGTATTATCTTAATGTTTCTTATGGCTATTGGTATGGTTATCCGAGGTGCAGCAGATATTATCATGTTCTGTCAGGCACCAAAGGGAACACGGAACGGCTGGATGCTTGCCGGAGGAATCGCATGGGCGATTATTGCTGCATTCCTCATCGTTGGATATTTAAAGGCAGATTATATTGGCAAACTGTTCCTGTGGGGAAATATTGAAATGGTAATAGGCTTCATGGTTGGTTTTACCAGCATCTTCAGTGCGGTAAATGCTTTCTGCTCGATCAGAGAAATTAAAGCAATGGGCGGATCTGCCGCCGGACCAATCCTTAGTGGTATTCTTGGAATTCTCGTAGGCATGATTTGTCTGACATATCCAATTGGTTCTGTTATTACACTTACTATATTCTATAGTGTATTTCTTATTGCTGGCGGCATCTCAATGCTTTGCCTATTTCTTTCATATAAGAAATAAAAGAAGGAGAAAAAATGACTACTGTAAAAGAGAAACTCAATAAAAAAGTTATTCTGCAGGCAATAGGTATTCTGTGTATATCTTTTCTTTTGATGGGTGCCAGCGCTGTAACTGCTTCTCTTCAGCTTATTGGGAAAATGTTTCCGGATATTCCGTACTCTTCCATCACTTTGATTGAGACCAGCCCTGCATTAGCGTCAATACCTTTTTGTATTCTCTCAGGCCTCATGGCCGGAAAAAAAGTTTCTTTCCGCAAACTTGCTATAATCGGAATGGCTGGCTTTAGCATATTTGGCGCTGTTCCATTCTTTCTTACAAACTTTACCGCGTTGCTCATCTGCAGACTTCTGCTAGGTGCTTGCATGGGAATCCTTTTTCCTCTCAGCAACGCGCTCATGATCCTGTCACTTCCTCAAAAGATTGTCTCAACCATGGTTGGTTTAAATCTTGTCATCCAGAACATCGGCATTCTCGTACTTCAGAATGTAGCTGGTGCTCTTGTCAAGATTTCTACTCCTTACATTTGGCTGTGCTATCTTATCTGTTTTATTCCGTTTATCATTATGATTCTGTTTCTGAAGAACCCGGCAACAGCGGCTGTTGCTCCTTCGGAAGGAAGTACTGTTAAAACAAAAATGCCTGGCATCGTATGGCCACTCGGCATTCTCTTATTGCTGTTTTGCATGTTCTTCATGGTTTCATCCTCCGGTTTATCTCAGATTGTTATTGATGATGGAATCGGCACGGTCGATGATGTTACCCTTATTTTTAATGTCAATATCATTGTAAGTTTAATCCTTGGTCTTGTTTTTGGTGTAATATACATGTTCACGAAAAAACTTACAGTATATATAGGTTTTGCCCTTTCTATAATTGGTATGGGCATTCTGGGATTTGGATTCTCCATTCCTGTACTGATTATTTGCAGTATTCTTCTTGCTATCGGTTATGTCCTGTGTTATTCCTCTTTCGTTATGGAGATTAACGCCTCAGTACCACAGGAAGCCATTGCAAAAGGAACCGCCGTTCTGGCGAGTCTTGCAAATCTCGGTGTTGCCTTTTCTTCCACCTGGTATAAGCTGGTTCAGGATTTTTTCCAGATTCCAAGCATGCGTATCGTTATGTATATCAGTGCTGGTGGACTTATCCTAACAGGAATAATACACTTGATTCTTCAAAAGACATTAAACAGAGCTATTGAAAAAAACAGTGCTCGTAATTGATTGAGAAAGGAAGGACGCAAACTTGCCTCATCAAACAGAGCTGAAAAAAATACAGAACCGCATTATCAAAAACGGAATTGCGCATATCGAATATTCCGTTAACGATATACATGATGTGATTCATCCGTTTTCCGTATCTGGCAATGAAGTCTTATCTGATGACTTCCTTGCTTTTATGGAAAAATACGTCCCTCTTATCCCGCAAAAAACACCTGTGGTTCTCCATATTACCGGAAAGACATTTAGCACAGAAGAAAAGCAGCTTATCGACAACACAATATGGTCGAGCTACTGCATGAATATGACAAGTGCAGATATAGAGGCAAAATCATGTGTTAAAAGGGTTATTTTATTTCTTTTGTATATGCTCATTTCTGTGATTCTGCTGTTTGCGGTACAAAATATAAAGGATGAGCTCATATTAAACATTGCTTATATTCCGTTCTGGTTTTTTGGTTATCGAATGCTGATTTATCTGATTATGGATTGCTTGCCTCTGTGGAAAAGCAGAAATCGCTTCCGACAGTTTGCATCCATGAAAATCGATTTTACTGCGGAGGGGGACGCAATTGTTGAAAATGATTCTCCTCTTGAAACAGCAAAAGCCGTTGAGGGATATATTCGTGAAACAAACAACGAGTTGAATAATAATCAAATACTACTGCACTATATTCAACGCAAAGGTCTAATGGAACTTGTATGTTCCGTCTCTTCATTAGATGATGTGATTAAGGCATCGAAAATACAGAGTGAAGAATACCTTTCTGCGCAAATGGCTTCCTATCTTGGACAGGTTGAAATGTTTTTCAGTACAAATTGCCAGTTAATGTTTAAAATACAAGGGAAAGAATTTAAGGAAGAAGAACAGGCCCGAATCAAGCAAGCCATTAAAAATTATTATAGTTCTCGTTTAGCTTCCGTAGAAAATGAAGCGCATGAAAACAGGCAAAAAATAATCTTGTTTTTGCTTTTTGCCTTTATTTCAGCCGTTGTGATTCTATTATGGGGAGCAAGCGTTGATGTGGCGCAGCATGAATTCCTGATTATGCTTCTGTGGTTCTTC
>JAKSRL010000084.1 GCA_024403635.1 Lachnospiraceae bacterium
AGGGTAGTGTAGAAGCGGTTGAAGAATCCTTAGAGAAACTTTCAAATGACGAAGTAGTTGTTAAAGTTATTCATGCAGGCGTAGGTAATGTTAATGAGTCGGATGCAATTCTTGCTAGTGCTTCAAATGCAATTATTATTGCGTTTAACGTACAGGCAGATGCAGTTGCTAGAGATACCATTGAGCATGAAAAAGTCGACATGAGAAAATACAGCGTAATTTATAATGCAATTGATGATGTGGAAGCTGCTATGAACGGTATGTTAGAGCCAGTTTACGAAGAAGTAATCATCGGACACGTAGAAGTTCGCCAGACCTTCAAAGCATCCGGTATTGGTATTATTGCTGGTTCCTATATTATCGATGGTAACGTAACCCGTGATGCAAAAGTACGTCTGACCCGTGACGATGAATTGCTCTTTGATGGACCGATCGCTTCTCTGAAGAGATTCCAGGACGACGTTAAGGAAGTGAAAGCAGGATACGAATGTGGTATCGTTCTTAACGGATTCTCCGATATCCGAGAAGGTGACCATATGGAAGCTTACATCATGAAAGAAGTTCCTAGAAAGTAATGAATAAACTGCCTGCCATAGTTTTGTGGCAGGCAGATAGGTATTTTTATGAGAAAAAATTCAGTAAAAAATATTCGAATTAATAACGAAGTAATGAAAGAACTTTCCCAGATTATCCGGGAAACCAAAGACCCTAGAATTCATCCGTTTACCAGCGTTGTTGCTGTGGAAGTAGCTACAGACCTGAAAACTTGTAAGGCTTATATTTCGGTGCTTGGTTCCGAGGAAGACCGGGAGAATACGGAAAAAGGATTAAAGAGTGCAGAAGGCTTTATTCGTAGAGAATTAGCCCATCGTCTCAATATGAGAAACACTCCGGAAATCCGATTTATTATTGACACCTCGATTGAAGATGCCATGGCGATGATGAAAAAGATTGACGAGGTAAACGGCGTTGAACATTAGTGATTTATTAAATAATGTGAATAGTCTTTGTATTACCGGTCATGTTCGCCCGGATGGGGACTGCGTAGGTTCCACTTTAGGACTATATTCCTATATTCGAAAAAATTTTCCGGAAATTGAAGTCGACATATATATTGAAGACCCTTCGGAGAAATTAAGCTTTGTTGCAAATTTCGACAAAATCAAATCGAACTATCCGGACCATGCTCCATACGATTTGATGATCTGTCTGGATGCTGGTTCTCTTAGCAGAATCGGAAAAGCAGACAAATATTTTAAGGCCGCGAAACACACCGTCAATATCGACCACCATGTTTCCAATACGATGTATGCGGATGATAACTATGTTTGGGGAGATTCTTCTTCCGCCTGTGAAGTTTTATATGGATTTTTAGATGAAGACAAATTGGACCGTGACATAGCGATCGCCTTATATACCGGAATTATTTATGATACGGGTGTATTTAAATACCGTGCAACCTCTCCGGAGACTATGATGATTGCCGGAAAGCTGATGAAGTTTGATATTCCTACGGATGAAATCATTGATGACAGTTTTTATGCGAAGTCTTACGAAGAGAACCGTATCTTTGGTTACGCTGTAATGAACAGCAAATTAGCCTACGATGGAAAGGTGATTTACTCATCCCTGACAAAAAAAGATATGGCGGACTTTCAGGTTTCTTCTAAAGAACTGGAAGGTATTGTTCCACAGCTTCGGTTAACTCAAGGCGTTATTGTTGCAATTTTTGCATACGAAACGCCGGCAGGAGATATAAAAATAAGCCTGCGCTCGAATGATCCTTTTGATGTAAACGAAATTGCTTGCATGTTTGGCGGTGGCGGACATATCCGTGCAGCAGGATTGAACATGACAGGAAAAATGGACGATTGCATCAGCAAACTTCTTGACGAAATAGGAAAGAGAATATGAAAAACGGAGTTCTCAATATATACAAAAATAAAGGTATGACTTCGTTTCAGGTAGTATATAAAATCCGTAAGCTTACGGGGGAGTCAAAAATCGGCCATACAGGAACGCTAGATCCGGATGCGGTAGGCGTTCTTCCTATCTGTTTGGGGAAAGCTACGAAACTAGTAGATTTTCTAATGGATACGGATAAACAATACCGTGCAGTTATGGTTTTAGGTACTCGGACGGATACCCAAGATGTTTCCGGAACAGTGTTGGAATCGATGGAGAAGTCTAAGGTGTTGGAAAGACTTACTGGGGAAAGAGGAGCAGAAGAAAAAATACTTTCTGCTTTTGAAAAGTTTCAGGGAGTGATAGATCAGCTCCCTCCGATGTACAGCGCTGTAAAAGTAAATGGTGTGAAATTGGTAGACGCAGCCAGAAAAGGAAAAGAAATTGAGCGAAAGTCCCGTCCGGTTACCATATACAACTATGCGGATATCAATATTTCCGGGCTGGACGAGAGCTGTGAACCGGTACGAATTTCTTTTACTGTGGATTGCTCCAAAGGAACTTATATCCGGACTATTTGCCAGGATATTGGAAGTTTCTTGAACATTCCTGCTTGCATGGAATGTTTGGAAAGAACCAGAACCAGCGGTTTGGATTTATCCACAGCATTAACTTGTGAAGAATTTGAAAAAGAATATAACGAGGGAAGAGGAGAGGATTATATTATTCCAACGGATGCCTTCTTGACGAAATACGAAAGCATTACGGCAACGGAAGACGCCGTGAAAAAACTGATTTACGGAAACTGGCTGAAAGCTTCAGATTTTGAAAAAATACCAGACGGGGAAATGGATGGAACTGTTTACCGCGTCTACGACAGTAAGGAGAATTTCTATGCATTGTATCGGTATAGCCAAAAGGACCGTTACTATAAGTGCGAGAAAATGTTTTATGAAATTAATAACTGATATAGAGAATTTAAAATTAAAAAATTCAATCGTAACTCTGGGAAAATTTGACGGAAATCATATGGGCCATCAGTTGCTGTTTGAAACAGCCATCCGCTTAAAACAACCGAATTATTCTACCGTTATTTTCACCTTTGATGTTTCCCCGGCGAAAGTGGTAGGAAAAGCCTCTAACGCCTCCCGTACTATTCTTACTCACGACGAACGTCATTTCCAGAAGTATAAGGACGGAATTGATTATGTGGTGGAATTTCCATTTAACAAGCAGACCATGGCTATGTGTCCGGAAGATTTTGTTAAGGAAATTCTTGTAGAGAAACTGGATGCAAAAGTTATCGTGGTAGGAGAAGATTTCTGCTTCGGAAAAAACAGAAGTGGTAACGTAGAAACGTTAAAGGAATTAGGAAAACAGTACGGCTTCACTGTAAACGCCATGAAGAAAGTGACCTATCAGCCACAAGATTATGATCATCCGGTAGAAATCAGTTCCACACTGATTAAAGAAGAAATCTTAAAAGGCCATATAGAAGATGTTAACAAGATGTTAGGAGCTCCTTTTACCATGTTAGGAGAAATCATTCAGGGAAAGAAATTGGGACGAACCATTGGATTTCCAACCATAAACTTTGATGCTCCCGATGAGAAAATTCTGCCTCCGAACGGCGTATATGCTACTCGAACGAAAATTAAAGGGAAATTGTACGACAGCATTACCAATGTTGGAAACCGTCCGACTTTTGATGATGGCATATTCCGTAATGTGGAGACCAACATTTTTGATTTTGATGAAGATGCTTATGGCGACATGGCGGAAGTTATGTTTTATAAGTTCATTCGTCCGGAACGGAAATTTGATTCTGCGGTCGATTTAATGGAAGAAATAGAAAGGAATAAAGAAGAAGTAGTAGACTTCTTTAAGGAATTGGATAAATGAAAAAGAAAGAAACGATAAGCTTATTACTGCTTTTTCTTGCCGCAATTATTTGGGGCGTTTCTTTTGTTGCACAAAGCGAAGGAGGAAAGACCTTAGGTCCTTATTCGTTTAATGGAATTCGCTTATTGTTAGGTTCCCTGGTTCTCTTTATTGCTATAAAAATTACAGATAAAGTTGGTTTCTCAAAGAAGCCCGTTACAAAAGAAGAAAAGAAGAGCCAGTTCGTCATCGGTCTTGTTTGCGGACTGTTCTTATTTTTTGCAACTAACACACAGCAGATTGGGATAAATTTATGCAATTCTACAGGAAAAGCCGGATTTTTGACGGCAGTTTATATTCTCCTGGTTCCTATTATTGCATTAATCGTATTCAAAAAGAAATGCTCCTGGAATGTATGGGTAGGAGTTGTAATTGCTTTGGGCGGTTTATACTTCCTTTGCATAAAGGATGAATTTGTTTTTTCTTTAGAGGATATGCTTCTTCTTTTAGCGGCTCTAGGCTTCGCAGGCCAGATTATCACCATCGATGTATATGGCAGTAAAGTGGATTCCTTACGACTTTCTGAGTTGGAATTCTTTACTGCAGGAGTTCTTACTGTAATTATCGCCTTATTCAAAGAAATTATACCTTTTGCCGGTGGGTTCTCTGCATGGTTGAATATATGGACCTCTGGCGGGATTTGGGTAGAAATGCTGTATATGGCGGTTTTAAGCTGTGGCATAGCTTATACATTACAAGTGTTCTGTCAAAAGAATCTGGATCCAACGATAGCATCCTTAGCCATGAGCTTTGAGGCTGTTTTTGCTGCAATTGCAGGTTGGTTGATTCTGAATCAAAAAATGGATACAAGAGAATTTATGGGGTGTGTCTTGATGTTTATTGCAATTATTGTTGCTCAACTAAATTTTCAGAAAAAGCAGAATAACCTCATTTAAATATTGTTCCTATAAATCAGTTGCTATAAAACCATAAGTATTATATAATGCGTCAAGTGAGGGGAATTTGGACGAAAGTTCAGGTTCCTTTTTATACGCAAAATTATTGAGATGAGGTATAAATTTTATGACAAGTGTCCAGCTTAGCATGTTCATCGAATTGACAAAGAATCTTAGCTTTTCCAAAACTGCAGAAATTTTTTACACAACACAGCCAACAGTTAGTAGGCAGATTGGAATGCTGGAAGAAGAGTGGGGAGTTAAACTCTTTGATAGAAATAGAAGAACGGTAAAAGTAACAAAAGCCGGATTGTTATTGGCAGATATCTGTGCGGAAAATAAAAAAGCTCTTGAGAAGGGGCTGAAACAAGCAAAGAGATATAAGAAATAGTTAAAAAGAACAGAGCCGCAAGGCTCTGTCTTATTTTATTGATGCTTAGTATACCAAATGGTACAATAAGAGATAACAAGTTGTCTCCCGGTAGGAATCGAGCGATTGTCAGGGAACATTTCTTCTAAAGTATCTTCTTGAATAAAGAGCGGCCGATTGTTATAATCAACAAATGTACAGCAATATGTACAATAAAGGAGAAGAATTTCATGTATGAATTTGAATTTGACGGATTTACAAAAGAGCAATGTGACGCTTATCTTGAACGAATAGGTGCAAAATTTGATGGAAATGTGACAAAAGAAAACTTGGATTACTTATTGTATCAACATCATATTTCTGTACCGTTTGAAGATTTCGCGGTATTTGAGCATTGGGGCGCAGTAGATTTAAGCGCAGAAGCTTTATTTGATAAAATTGTTGTAAAACAAAGAGGAGGATTCTGCTTTGAAATGAACGGCGCTTTGCTGCTGCTGTTAAAAGGCCTTGGATATGATGCTGCCGGATGTATGGCAAGAATTGGTAATCCGGTATACGGCGTTTTAAGACGACTGGACCATCGAGGAATCTTAGTATTCCTGGATGGAGAAACCTATTACTGTGATGCTGGTATGGGTGGTCCACAGCCAGGTTGGGCAGTAAATCTGAATGGTGAGAAAGAAACCAGATATGGTAAAACTTATTGGATTGATGACGCAGAAAAAGGTTGGAAAGAATTAAAACATGACTTTGCAGATGGGGGGACTAATTCCGTTATCTTTGCTCCGATTGCGATGCTTCCGTTTGACTTTATTGCGAACTGCGCTGATTTAGTTGCAAGAGGAAATTCCGTATTCCATGAAAATCGCATGGTAAATATTCGTACCGTGGATGGATACGTGGACCTGACAAATTCTACGCTGAAAATTAATAAAAACGGAGAAACTACAATCCGGGAAATTACAGACGAAGAACTTCCGGAAGTTCTCTATACCTATTTTGGAATTCCAAATTATAAACAGTAATTTTTACAATTCGATAGGATGATTAGAGGTAATTTATGAACGATGTTTTAATTGAGTGCTTTCGAGCAGCAACTGATACTTTAAACTTTACAACTGCAGCACAGATGATTCATATTTCCCAGCCTTCCTTCAGCCGTAATATTGCGATGTTGGAAGAAGAGATGGGCTTCAAGCTGTTTTGGAGAAGCAAACAGAATGGTATTCGTCTGACCCCTGCAGGACTTTCCCTGTATAACGGATTATTTGATATAGAAAAACGGTATAAAGCACTTCTGGAAAAATCCAGACAGATTAGTAGAGGAGAAGAAGGAAAACTGGTTATCGGTATTTTGAACGGCATTTGCCTGGATAGCCAGACATTTTACCATATCCAGCGGTTCCGAGAAGAGTATCCTCAGGTTGACGTAGAATTAAAGAGCTGCGCAATGCTGGAATTGGAAACCTCCTTGTTGCAGGGTGCTTGTGACATCAGCTTTATGATGTCCAGTCTGATTAAGAACCACAATGAGATTTTATTTGAAAATGTTTATTCCATTCCGAGCTGCTATGTTGTTCCAAAATCTCTTGGTTTGGATCCAAAACAAGTTTATTCTTATAAAGACCTGAAGGACCAGGTATTCTTATTTTCTGAAGATTATCCGGAAACCGCTCAGCATGTCATTAAAGAGTGCAGAGCAGCCGGTTTTGAGCCAAAAATAAAGATGGCTCCAGATTCCGAAACGAAAATGCTTTGGGCTGATTTAGGAGAAGGCGTTACTGGTATTACCTACGATCATTTCTTAAGAAACAGCAGACATGTAGAGTTTATCCGGTTAAAAGAACTGAAAAATCTGGATTTTGCCATCTGCTGGAACAAGGACAATTATAACCCAGCCATTGCCTTATTCTATTCTCTGATTGATGAAGTAAAACAGACATACTGAATTTGAATGAGCTCATTCTTACTGTGAATTATACATTACAACCAAAAAGGGTTAAAATCGTAGACGGATTATTATATCCATCTGCGATTTTTTTGTATTTAAATTTTCGAAAAAATACAAAAATATTGCCGGTGATTTGTAGAAAATTCTATCCAATTTTCTACAACTGAAATGCGAAAGCTTAAGGCCCTTCAGGATAGCTATTTCGGTAATATTCCCTGAATGACCTCATAGTAATTAAGTATTTCAACCAGTGGTTTTTTTAAACTATCATATTATCTACAAAATGAAAGGAGATGCATTTTTTATGGATATGATGAAAAAGCCAGTACCAGTAACTGAAGAAGACAAACAGAAAAGTTACTACAAGTACTACGAAAGAGAAGCAGCTAAAATCGCTCCAGAAAAAATGGGTAAGGTATTTGGACCTCCAATCAACGCAGCAGCTCAGCTGAAATTCGTTGATAGAGCACAGATCCTTGAACCAGGTTTCGATAGTGAAGTTGGCTACTGTGCAATGGAAGATGGAACAGGATACATCTGTGACAAAACTTTCATCGCTGGTGGAACACCAGAAATGGTTGATTGGTACTACGCATGGAGAGGACTTGACCCATTACGTTACACCATTCTTGATCCTATGAACAATATTTCCGCACTGTCAATGCAGTCTGTTATCACAAGAGACCCTGACAGAACAATCCAGGAGAAATATTGGGATACAACACAGGAAATCAAGCACCCTGGTATGATGGGACCTTTCGGACCTCCAAAAATTGATTACCTTAGCCTTAAATGCCCATCAAGCGTAGGCTTTGATATGGCAAAGATCGGCGGCGACAATGAGACAAAGACTCTGATCTGTGGACGTAACTTCGCAGAGGGCCAGCCACCTACAGCAGCTCCAGATTACTTCATTTGCAACCAGGTAAAAGAAGTAGAAGGCGGCGTAGAAGTAACAACCAGAGCATGGTATGGCTGGACAGTAATGTATGGAAAGAACTTCAAATCATTACCAGACGGATTCATTATGCAGCCAATGGTAGCTCAGGAACTTCTTGCTCAGGTAGCTGGAGAATGGGCTAACATCGCAGAACTTCTGCCATCACTGTATGCAGAAGAAAAAGATAATTTATAGGAGGTGAAGTAAGATGT
>JAKSRL010000085.1 GCA_024403635.1 Lachnospiraceae bacterium
GTTAATGCTGATTTATATATTATTCCATCGACCGTTCATGAAATTATTCTGGTTCCGGCGAAACCGAATGTATCCAGAGAAGAACTAGACCAGATTATCCATTCTATCAACAAAGAGGAAATCAAACCTCAGGACGTCCTTTCCGACCATTCTTATTTCTATAGCAGAGAGTTAAACAAAATCACTTTATAAAAAAATACACCCAGGCGGAATCGAACCGCCATTTCAGGCTCCGGAGGCCTGCGCTCGATCCATTGAGCTATGAGTGCATGTAAGGGGATTATAACACATCTATTCAATTTTTACAAAAACATTGTAGAAAGACCTTATATATTTACCAATTATTTTATGTATTTTTTCTTGTACAATCCTCCTCTCGGTGATATAATTTTTATAAATTCAAGGGGAACTACCTTTTTCTTGCATTATTTTTCACAGGAGGGATAACTTAATGGCCAGAATGATGAAAACAATGGATGGAAATACTGCAGCAGCGCATGTTTCTTATGCATATTCTGAGGTTGCAGCAATTTATCCGATAACCCCTTCCTCAGTAATGGCAGAATTAGCTGATAAATGGGCTACAGAAGGTTTGAAGAACATATTCGGTAGAGAAGTGGCTGTTACGGAAATGCAGTCCGAAGCAGGTGCAGCAGGCGCTGTACATGGCTCTTTAGCAGCAGGTGCTCTTACAACTACCTTTACTGCATCTCAAGGTTTACTTTTAATGATTCCAAATATGTATAAAATAGCAGGCGAGCAGCTTCCGGCAGTTATTGATGTATCTGCCAGAACGGTTGCTACTCATGCACTTTCTATTTTTGGAGATCATTCCGATATTTATGCGTGTCGTCAGACAGGCTTTGCATTTTTGTGTTCTGGCAGCGTTCAGGAAGTTATGGATTTAACTCCTGTTGCACATTGCGCTGCAATTAAAGGAAAAGTTCCTTTTGTTAATTTCTTCGACGGTTTCCGTACTTCTCACGAAATCCAGAAAATTGAAGTGTGGGATTATGAAGACTTGGAAGATATGGTGGATAAAGAAGCCATTGAAAGCTTCAAGGCAAATAGCTTAAACCCATATCGTGGAGGACAGTCTGGTTCTGCCCAGAATCCGGATATTTTCTTCCAGGTTCGAGAAGCTAGCAATACTGCATACAATCAGCTTCCGGAAGTAGTCGAAGCGTATATGAATAAAGTAAATGAAAAGATTGGAACGAATTACGGACTTTTCAATTATTATGGAGCCGAGGACGCAGAACATGTAATTATTGCGATGGGTTCTGTATGTGAAACCATAGAAGAAACCATAGATTACTTAAATGGACAGGGTGGAAAATACGGCGTTGTAAAGGTAAGATTATATCGCCCGTTCAGCGCAGAGCATCTGATTAAGTGTATTCCGGATACCGTAAAACAGATTTCTGTTCTGGATAAGACAAAAGAACCGGGAAGTTTAGGTGAACCGTTATATCTGGATGTTGTAGCAGCTTTAAGAGGTTCTAAATTCCATGATACGCCAATCTTCTCCGGAAGATATGGTCTGTCTTCTAAAGATACAAATTCTTCACATATCATTGCTATCTTTAAGAATACAGAAAAAGAAAAATTTACGGTAGGCATCGTAGATGACGTAACCAATCTTTCTCTTGAGATAAAAGAAAAACCAGTTACGATTCCTGATTCCATTATCAGCTGTAAGTTCTGGGGACTGGGTTCGGATGGTACGGTTGGAGCCAATAAGAACTCTATTAAGATTATTGGTGATAATACGGACCAGTATGCACAGGCGTACTTTGATTATGATTCAAAGAAATCTGGTGGTATAACGGTATCTCATTTAAGATTTGGTAAGACAAAGATTAAGTCTACTTACCTGATTGACCAGGCAGATTTTGTTGCTTGTCATAATCCGTCTTACATTCGAAAATATAACATGGTTCAGGATTTAAAGGATGGAGGCACATTCCTTCTGAATTGTTCCTGGGATGAAAAAGAACTTTCTGAGAACCTTCCTGGACAGGCAAAACGATATATTGCAGAGCATAACATTAGTTTATATACAATCGATGGTTTTAAGATTGGCAAAGAAATCGGCTTAGGAGGAAAAATTAATACTGTTCTCCAGTCTGCATTCTTTAAGCTTTCCGGAATTATTCCGGAAGAGGAAGCGATTCGTCTGATGAAGGAAGCTGCGAAGAAGTCTTATGGACGTAAAGGCGAAGACATCGTTAATATGAACTATGCAGCTATTGATGCAGGTGCTCAGCAGGTCGTTAAGGTTAATATTCCGGCTGATTGGAAAGATGCGAAAGACGAAATTTTAGGAACGATTCATACAAAGGGAACGGAAGATGTTCTGAAGTTTGTAAATACGATTCAGAATCCGGTTAATGCTATGGCTGGTAATAGCATCCCAGTTTCTGCATTTATGGATTATGCGACTGGCTACACCCCAGGTGGTACTGCTGCTTATGAAAAGAGAGGAATTGCTGTAGATGTTCCTAATTGGAATCCGGAAAACTGTATTCAGTGTAATCAGTGTGCCTATGTTTGTCCTCATGCAGCAATTCGTCCGATTATTCTGACCGAAGAAGAATTTGTAAAAGCTCCAGAGGGAATGAAAGCAAAAGCTGCAAATGGTTTGGATGGATATAAGTTTGCAATGACCTTATCCGTTCTGGATTGTACCGGATGCGGATCATGCGTAAATGTATGTCCTGGTAATAAAAAGGCAGAAACTCTGGTATTGAAACCGTTAGAAGAACAGTTAGGAGAGCAGGAAAGCTTTACTTATGGATTAACGATTTCAGAAAAACCAGTAGTATTTGATAAGTTTAAAGAAGCAACCGTAAAGGGAAGCCAGTTTAAACAGCCATTACTTGAGTTCTCAGGTGCATGTGCTGGCTGCGGTGAGACTCCTTATGCGAAATTAGTTACCCAGTTATTCGGCGAGAGAGCTATGATTGCCAATGCTACTGGATGCAGCTCTATTTGGGGGAATTCTTCTCCATCAACTCCTTACACTTTAAGTAAGAGAGGCTTTGGACCTGCATGGAGCAACTCCCTGTTTGAAGACGCAGCAGAGTTTGGCTACGGTATGGTTCTTGCAAGTAACGCGATTCGTGCTTCTTTGAAGGAAAAGATTGAAGCAATCATTGCAGATGGAAAGAACGCAGATTTAGTAGAAGCTGGAAAAGAATGGCTGGATACTTTTGGTAGTGGTGCTTTGAATGGACCAGCTACAGAAAAACTGACAGAAGCTCTGGAAGCTTGTGGTTGTGAAAATTCACAGGCAATTCTGCAGCAAAAAGAGTACATATCCAAAAAAAGTCAGTGGGTATTCGGCGGTGACGGCTGGGGTTATGATATTGGATTCGGTGGATTAGATCATGTCATTGCCAGCGGAAAAGATATTAATATATTAGTTTTTGACACAGAAGTATATTCAAATACAGGCGGACAATCCTCAAAAGCTACTCCTACCGGTGCTACAGCACAGTTTGCTGCAGGTGGTAAGGATGTAAAGAAGAAAGATCTTGCACAGATTGCCATGAGTTATGGATATGTATATGTAGCGCAGATTTCTATGGGTGCTGATATGAATCAGTGTATTAAGGCCTTTGCAGAAGCAGAAAGCTATCCTGGACCTTCCCTGATCATCGCGTATGCTCCATGCATCAATCATGGTATTAAAGGTGGAATGAGTAATGCTCAGGCAGAAGAAAAACTGGCAGTAACTAGCGGATACTGGAATTTGCTCCGGTATGACCCTCGCCTTAAAGAAGAAGGCAAGAATCCGTTCATGCTTGACAGCAAGGAACCATCAACAAATTATGTTGATTTCCTTCACAACGAGGTAAGATACAGTGCCTTAGAACTTTTGAACCCGGAAAAAGCAAAGGAATTATTTGCACAATCCGAACAAGAAGCTAAGAACAGATATAATTACCTGAAGAAACTGGAAAGCTTAAATTAAGAGGAAAATGATAATCAGATCGTTTGATGGATGCCTGACGTAACGTCAGGCATTCCTACTTTCAAAATCAGAGGCGTTTATTTATCATAAATTATGAAGACATGGTTAATCGTAGTTGGAATATTGGTGATTTTAGCTGTGGTGATAACAATCCGGGTTCGGTATGAACTAAAGACCTTACAACGGACCGATTATATTCTCTACACCGATAAATTACCGGAAGGCAAGCATATTCGTCTTGCTGTTATTTCGGACTTACATAACCGTAATTATGGAGAAAATAATTGCCATTTAATCGAAATGGTGAAAAAGGTAAAGCCAGATTTCATTTTGGCAGCAGGAGACCTGATTACGGCGTCAAACCGGAAAGAAATGGAGCCGGTGATGGATTTGCTTCTCAAGTTTGGGCAGGTGGCACCAGTGTACTATTCTCCAGGAAACCATGAAAAACGAATTGCCAAAGAGCAGACAAGATTTCCGGGATTGGAAGAAAAATTCCGGAAAGGATTGGAACAAACAAATGTAGTTTATCTGGAAAATAAAACCGTTGCGCTGGATGAAACTATGGTTTTGGCTGGATTAGATATTGATTATAAATTCTATGATAAGTTGAGACAACCGTCCTATGAGCTTTCGGATTTTCCGAAGAATCTGCAAGAGCTGGATCAGAAGAAATATAACATTCTTATGGCACACTCTCCAAAGTTCTTTTCAATTTATTCCGAAACTGGTTATGACTTGGTATTGTCCGGACACTACCATGGTGGTGCTGTAAGAATTCCGGGCATTGGAGGCGTGATTTCCCCACAATTTAAACCCTTCCCGAAATATAGCAAAGGAAAGTATGTTTTAGAAAAAACCACAATGCTTGTATCTTCCGGTTGCGGTTCTCATAAAGTTAATTTAAGATTATTTAATAGAGATAAATGGATATTGCATTTAAACTGAGTGCGTTTGAAGGCCCTCTGGATCTTCTCTTGCATTTAATCGAACAGAATAAAGTAGATATATACGACATACCGATTTCCATGATTACAGATCAGTATCTGGAGTACCTCGCAGAAATGGATAAACATGATGCAGAGGTAACCAGTGAATTTCTGGTTATGGCGGCAACGCTGCTGGATATTAAGGCGAAAATGCTTCTTCCAAAAGAAGTGGATGCAGAAGGCAACGAAGAAGACCCAAGAGCAGAACTGGTACAGAAGTTGATTGAATACAAGATGTACAAGTATATGTCGGTGGAACTGAAAGATAAGGCGATTACTGCGTCGAAAGCTATGTTTAAGGGCGCAACCATTCCGGAAGATGTAGCTCAATATGAGCCGCCGATTGATTTGGACGTTTTTGTTGGAAATGTAACAATCGAAAAACTGAAGGCAGTATTTGATGACGTGGTAAAGCGAAATAGCGAACTAGTTAATGTGGAAGCTATGCGCTATGGAAGAATCCAGAGAGAAGCCATCAGTATTCCGGATAAAATTTCTGAATTGAGAGAATTTATCGGAAATCATAAACAGTTTAGTTTCCGGGAATTTATTGAACGGCAGCTGACAAAAATGAATATCATCGTTTCTTTCCTCGCAATTTTGGAATTGATGAAAACTGGAGAAATCTGGGCAGAGCAGGATGGAAATGATAACGACATCATCCTTTATACGGAACATTTGGAGGAGAAAATTGGAAACGAGCAAGATGAAAGCGATAATTGAAGCAGTCCTTTTTACCATGGGCGAGGCCGTTGAAATTGGTAAATTGTGCACTGCTTTAGATGCAGATAAAAAGACAGTAAAAACTGTAATAAAAGAATTAAAAGAAGAATATGATGCGAAGGAAACTGGTCTGAAGATTATAGAGATTGAAGATTCTTATCAGATGTGTACACGGGAATTTGCTTACGAGTACCTGATAAAAATCGTGTCGATTCCGAAGTCTTACCGATTAACTGATACCCAGTTAGAAACTCTTTCCATCATAGCTTACAAACAGCCGATAACGAAAATTGAAGTAGAAAAAATTCGTGGGGTTACTTCTGATCATGCAATCAACCGCTTGATTGAAGCGGGATTGGTAGAAGAAAAGGGACGTCTGACGACACCGGGCCGTCCGATTATTTTAGGGACCACAGAAGAATTCCTCCGTCGCTTCGGCCTTTCTAGCTGTGAAGAACTTCCGAATATCGAGGCAGAGCAGGTAGAATCCTTCAAGTTAGAAGCGGAAGAAGAATTAGGATACCGTCCAGAAGTTGTCCATGACGAAATGGAAGACGTAGAAGGTCAGATTTCCATGGATTTAGGACAAAAGGAAGAAGATGCTTTTGAGAAGTTCGAAAACGAACCGATTGACCCGGAAGAAATCATCGATGTAGGAGTTTGATTTCATTAGATCCTATGAGAAAAGTAACTGTAATTGGCGGAGGCCCTGCTGGCATGATGGCAGCGATTGCTGCAGCCAGAGAAGGTGCGGATGTCACTTTAATTGAAAAAAATGAAAAATTGGGAAAGAAATTATACATTACAGGGAAAGGTAGATGTAATCTAACGAATTCCTGTGATGTTGCCGATTTCTTTTCAAATGTCGTAAATAACAGCAAATTCTTGTATAGTGCTGTTTATTCTTTTACGAATAAAGATTTATGTGATTTCTTTGAAGCAGCTGGTCTGAAGCTGAAAGAAGAGCGCGGGAACCGGATGTTTCCTGCATCTGATAAATCATCGGATGTAATAAAAACCCTGGAAAAAGTTATAAGAGAAGAAAAAATTCATGTGAAACTTCGAACCAAGGTTACGGATTTAGATGCGATAAAAGCGGATGCAATCATCGTTGCTACTGGGGGCATCACTTATCCATCCACGGGTTCTACCGGAGACGGATATGTTTTTGCAAAGAACGTGGGACATGAGATTGTTGAGCCGGTAGCTGCGCTGGTCCCATTCATCTGCAAAGATACGTTTGTTCGAGATCTGGAAGGTTTATCTTTAAGAAACGTGGCAGCTACCGTCACGAAGAATGGAAAGGAATTATATAATTCTTTTGGGGAAATGCTATTTACTCATGATGGGGTATCCGGACCGATTATTCTATCTGCTTCCAGTATTATTACCAGAAAACTGAATAAAGATAATACAGGCTTTGTTCTTCATCTGGATTTGAAACCGGCATTGGATAAAGAGATATTGAATGCAAGAATCTTAAGAGATTTCGAAGAGCAGAAAAATAAGGAATTTAAAAATGCCTTGGGCAAATTGCTGCCCTCGAAACTGGTACCAGTTATTGTAAAATTAAGTGGTATTGACCCTTATAAAAAAGTAAATGTGATTACAAAACAGGAACGACTTGCCTTAACTGAACTACTGAAGGATTTTCCATTACAGATTGATCGGTGTGCAGATGTTAATCAGGCAGTTATTACCAGTGGCGGAATCAACATAAAGAAAATTGATCCCAAAACTATGGAATCAAAATTAAAGAAAGATTTATATTTTGTGGGAGAAGTGCTGGATGTGGATGCCTTTACCGGAGGCTTCAATTTACAAATCGCATTTTCTACCGGATGGGCAGCAGGGAAGGCTGCCGCGAAAGGAACTGTATGAAAAAGTTAGCAATTGATGGGCCAGCAGGTGCAGGAAAAAGCACCATTGCAAAAATCTTATCAAAGAAAATGGGCTTTATGTATGTAGATACAGGAGCTATGTATCGGACGTTAGGCCTTGCCTGTCTTCAGGCAGGTATCGACCTAGAGAATGAAGCAGCTGTTAGTGAAGTATGCACCAAAGCGCCAATCGTTATTAAGTATATTGATGGCGTACAGAAGATGTATCTGGATGGAGTCGATGTTAGCGAAACCATCCGTACGGAGCAGGTAAGCAGCGCGGCTTCTACCACTTCGAAATTCCAGAAAGTCAGGGAACGTCTGGTAAAGATGCAACGGGATTTATCAGAAGAATATGACGTGGTTATGGACGGACGCGACATTGGGACTCAGGTACTTCCGGATGCAGATCTTAAGATTTATCTTACCGCTTCTGTCCGTGTAAGAGCAGAAAGAAGATATAAAGAATATCTTGAAAAAGGTCAGGAATGCAATTTGGAAGAAATCATGGAAGATATTGCAGCACGAGACGATCAGGATATGACCCGGGAGATTTCACCGCTTTGCAAGGCGGAGGATGCAATTGAAGTAGATACTGCTAATATGGACAGTGATGAAGTGGTAG
>JAKSRL010000086.1 GCA_024403635.1 Lachnospiraceae bacterium
ACATGCGGAAGGAGCTTCCATCATAATTCGTTTTTATTTTTGCCAGGCGGTTGGCATCTAAGCCTACCACCGGGCTGGTAAGAACTGCTGCAAACGGAATGTCCTGCATTGGATTGTCAATAATTCTTAAAAGATTCAACGCTAGACGAATTTCCATCGTATCAAAGAATCCTTTATTGGCAGACTTCACCATCGGAATATTGCGGTCCGACAAACATCGCTCCAGCTTCGGATTGTTCGCCGTTCTTGTAAGAATGGCAATATCGGAATAACGAACAGAACCGCTGCCTACTAACTCTTCTATTTTTTTCGCAATTTCGTAGCTCTCTGAGATTTTTGCATTTTCACCACTACCGTTAATCATCAAGATTTCCGGTGTCATGTCGAACAAAGGCTCTTCAAATTTCGCCCCATAAATCAATGCATTTCCGTCATTGTAATCAATGCCTCCTACAGAAGGAGTCATGGTCTGACTAAAAATCAGATTGGTAAAATCTACCACTTCCTTCCGGCTTCGGTAGTTCTCCCCTAAAATAATGCGCTCACAGTTTTCATAAGCGTCATAGCTATTATATTTTTCAATAAATAGTTCCGGACAAGCCAGACGGAAGCCATAAATGCTCTGTTTCATATCGCCCACCATAAATACGTCCGGTCTTCCAAAGCGTTCTGCAGAAAGAGCTGCCACTAAAGCGTCCTGAAGACGATTGGTGTCCTGATACTCGTCCACAATAATCTGAACCGTCGCCTTGGCCAAGCTATCTGCAGTTTCGGTATAATAGGGTTTTCCTTCTTCATCGTAACCAATCAGCACATCCAAAGCGAAATGAGCAATATCATTAAAGCCATAAATATTCCGTTCCTTCTTGGCTTCCATAAGTTTTTCCCGTAATTCACAGGTCAGGCCTACTAATTCCCTTACGATTGTTCCACAATTTCCCATGTCTTTATACATGGATTCCAGGTCCTGATAGAAGAAGCGATCGTAAAGTTTTTTCAGTTCCTCCTTGATGGCTCCATAGGCTTCTTTTGCCTGTTCTTTTAAGGTTTCCTCCACATCTTTTGAGCGGATTGGTTTCAAACTTGGCCATCCAGCCAAGGTTTCTTTTATTATGGTGCCCCGGTTATCGAAACAGTTTCCCTGAATTGCCTCCAAGGCTGTCTGCACATATTCAAAATTGCCCAGATAGTTTTCGGGACCACAATGTTCTCCACAGGCAATAATGCCATCGAGACATAAATCCATAATGGATTCTATTTTTGAATTAATAATTTGAGCCAAAAACAAAAGCCAGCGGTTTGCTTCTTTTTCCAAATCCGGCTGTAAGGTCGCTGCATCTTCATAAGAAGCCACCAGCATATGAAGCCAGGTATCTGGTGACGGATGGCTTTCTGCAAATCGCAGCAATTCTAAAATCAGCTCTTCGATTTTGCTATCATCTTTATCCGTATAATTGCTTGCGAAGTTCAGGAAGTTCTCTGTTGGGTCTCCATAATGATCTTCCAGAATCTCTCCTAGAATATCCGATTTCATCATGGCAATTTCTGCCTCATCCGCAATAGAAAATCCCGGATCAATATCCACGCACTGGAAATTTTCTTTCACAATATCCATGCACAGAGAATCAATGGTGCATATTCGTGCTCCATGGATTTTCATCAGCTGGCGTTTCAAATGTTCCTTTACGTCTTCCTCTAATTCCTCTTTCTTCAGGGCAGAACGAATCCTGGAATAGATTTTTTCTTTCATGCTGGCAGCCGCAGCCTTCGTAAAAGTCATGATAATCAGGGAGTCAATATCTACCTTCTCTTCCATGACCATTTTTAAAACGCGCTCAACTAAGACCGTGGTCTTTCCGGACCCGGCTGCTGCAGATACAAGGACATTTTTGCCTCTCGTGTCTATGGCTTTCTGTTGCGCTTCGTTTGGTTCAAATCCTGCCATATAATTCCTTCTCTATTTTCTTTTTGTCTTCCAGGCCTTTGGCTTTCCAATCTGTGCCAAAGCGTCCCGCTTCAAACTTACATACATCTTTATAATCACAATAATTGCAGCCATTGATGGTATCGTTCTCATAATATGGCGCAATATCAACACAGCCTTCTTTTATCTGTTCACTGACATCTTCGATTTTACGATTTACAAAATCCAAAAGATTTAAAAACTCCTCGTTATTGGCAATGCTGCTGGTGGAAGAGATTCCGGACTTGGTGTAGGATACTTCGATAATGTTACTTTTCTTGCTTCCCTCCGGTCCAATGGTAGAATCGACTGCCGGAATAACGCCTTCAGCGCAAGATGTAAGACCGCTCATCTTAAACCGGTCTTCCGAATTCTCTTCCGGATTAATAAACTTATCATTAATCCGATAATAATATACGCCTCCTGGCTTAACATTTTTCTCCGGATGATCTGCCCGAGCCTTTTTCAAAGCTTCTCCCATGTAAGCAACCAGCTGCAGCTGTATGCCGGAATAAATATCCCGGACGTTGAATTTCTTACCGCCGGATTTATAGTCAATAACCTTTACAAATACATCGTCTCCGTCATAAATATCCACACGGTCAATTTTTCCGGTAAATTTTACTTTTTCCGTTACCTCTCCTGTAAAGGAATATTCTAAATCAGCAGCTTCCAAACGTCCCGCCATCACCTGGTCTCGTAACACATCCGTGCCTTTTGAGGTAACCTGACGAATGCGGTTGGTTAAAAATTCCATTCGTGCAGTGCTTTCCAGCACATCCTTATCTAAATTTTCCAAAGCAGCCGTTACGCTTTCTTCCGTAATCTGATGGCTTTCTTCATCCGAAATCGTACGGAAGCTTAAGCCCCGCTCCTTCAGAGCGGTACTATATTTTTCCAAAGCGTCATGATAAAGGGTTCCTAAATCTGCAGCTTCTACTTTGTATTCCTGTCTTGGTTCCATATGAAGCCCATAATTCAAGAAATGCTTATAGGCGCACTCATTAAATTTCTCATAACGGCTGACACTTCCAAAGAGTACATCGCCGTATAAATCCAAAGCAACCTGCGGATCCAGACCCGTCTGTTGATTGGAGAAAAAGGTTCCTTCTACGATTTGAGTTACGGCCTCCGGATTTCTTTTCGCGTAATATTGCAAAAGCTGTTCTTCCAAAGGTTTTTCCAAACCTGCACTATCGTTTTCCCCAAATTTCCGCAGCATTTTTGCCAGAGCTCGTAAGGATTCCCTTTCCCAGGTCATGTTCGGCGGCTCTTCAATTTTCTGAAGTTCTGCTTTTTCTACTAATTCCGGAAGGTCTTCAATCAGATAGGACGGACTTAAGGATTCTCCGGTCGGCAGAGAATTCGCATAAGTCAAATACAATTTCTCCGTCGGTTTATTTAAAGCCAGATACAAATAGAATCTCTGGGTATATAAATCTTCTTCCACGGTTGGCGCGATTTCAAAATCTTCCTTAAGGAACTGGCGCTCTTTCTGGGTCAGCAAGCCATTTTTTGCAGCCACGAATGGAATCTTCCCTTCATTCACGCCGACTAAAAATAAAGCCTTAATCCGATCCAATCGTGTTCTTGTTAAATCTCCTACCACGCAAGCGTCCAAAGACGGCGGAATAATACTGATTTTAATTTCTTTAATTCCGCTTTCTAAAACTTCCCGGTAACCTTTGATATCGATGGTTTCGTTTCCCAACAGAAGAGCGATTTTTTCTAACAATTCATGCAATAGCCCATAAATCTGCTCATATTCTTTCGCTCTGGATAAAAGGCCTTCTGCTGTCATCTGTTCTGCAAGGCAAGAAAGATTCTCTTCCACCTTCGCTTTCTCGCAAAGTTTCAGCAACGCCTTTGTATAGTCACGTGCTGTTAGGTCTTTTTTCGTAACAGTGAAATAAAAGTCCTTCATCAAATCTTCGGCTTCCATTCGAATCCGATTCATTTCCTCCAGATTCCATTTTTCTTCCTGATGGACTTCTTTATTTTTTGTAAAATCATTAAAGAAGGCCTTTACGCCTTTCATACCAAATTCCAGACAGTAATTTTCAAAAGAACTGATGGCGTCTTTCGTAAGTCCGGTCAAGCCCGTCTTAAGGAACGTAAACACCGCATCATACGAAAGCCGCTCTTCTCCCAAAGCTAAGGCCGCCAGAAGAAACCGGGCCATCTGATTGTCTGTCACTTTCGATTTATAGTCGATAAAGCAGGAGATTTTCGTTTCCTCAAAAATATCCCGTACGCTTGTGTAGTAGCTATCCATGTCGCCAGTAACTACAGCAATATCCCGGAACCGGTAATTTTCTTTCCGTACCAGTCGCAGGATTTCCTTTGCCACAAAGGTTACTTCCTCCTTTACGGTCGGTGCGGAATAGAGGTAAGACTCTTTTTCCCATTCATTCGAAACGTCACTTTTTAAATCGTCCAAGAGTTCCACACCCAGATCTTCTGCCAGTTTTTTCAGCTTAAAATAAGTTTCGTTACTTAAATAGAACAGGTCGTATTCCTTGCAGTCCGACGTAATCTTTTCTTCCGGTAAAGTAATGCTTACCGTAATATCCTTCACGAAATTCAGCATTGCAGCCAAGAGCTTATATTGAACCGGCGTAAAACCAGTAAATCCATCCAGGTAAATATGGGCACCTTTTAATTTTTCCGATTTCGAAATAACTTTTGCAAAAATATCCAGAATTTCTTCCGAAGTTGAATATTTATCTTTTATTTCTTCGTTGAATTTTCGTAAAACCAAACGGATATCCGCCAGTTTGTGGAACAGCAGATGATTGCCGCTTTCCTGAGTCCGTTCCTGCATTAAAAATAAGGTGTTGTCGTCAATGGAATACTGCTTCAGCTCGGTAATAATGGACTTCATCTCATCCACAAAGCCAGCCATATGAGTTTTATTTTTATAAACTACCAAGTCATTCCGGTAATCTTTCAGGACTTTCTTTAAAATCAACGCTTTTCCAATATCATCCAGACAATTTCCCGCATCCATCCCCAATTCGCCAAATACCACATGGGCCAAACGGTCAAAGCTGACCACATCGATATTCATGGCAGCATGAGCCGGATGAATCCGGACGACTTCTTTCTGCATTTTCAAAGTGGCCTGCTCCGGGACGATAACAAAAAAGCGTTCCGAATCTAAGACCGTAGCTTTTTCTACCATCCTCTCAACTAAAGTATTGGTTTGTTCTTCGGCATTGCCGTTTAAAATAATTTGTAATGACATAATTGGATTTTATGATTTTTCTTGTCCCAAAATCATCCCTTGCAAAGAAAAATCCGGTAATTTCTGCCGGATTTTCGGATTTTTTTGGTTTAAATGTATCCCAGACTTCTTAAGATAAATACAAAAATCGTCAAGGTTATAGAAGAGAACAGGGTCGTAAGAACGACTACGCTGGACGTAACGGTTCCTTCGTATCCATATTGTTTCGCCATAATGAAGCAGGAAGGAGTGGTTGGTCCTGCCAACATAACCGTAATAGCTACCAGTTTTTCTGTTTCAAAGCCCAAAAGCACTGCAACCGGAATAAAAACCAAAGGAAGCACGATCAGCTTCAGCAGGGCACCAACGGAACTTTTCTTTACGCTCTTTAACGCGTTTCCAAAATCAAAATCTCCGCCGATACAGATCAGTGCCAACGGAGTAGCGATTCTTGCTACATATTCGAGAGCCGTGCTGATAATTTTCGGATAATGAATTTCAATCAAAGAAGAAACAAAGCCTAACACGATGGCGATGATAATTGGATTCGTCAGGATACCGATTAAGGTTTTCTTTATATTGCCGCCTCTTTTTCCATCCTGAGATTCGGTCTGCAATACCAAAACAGCATAAATGTTATATAAAGGCACCGAAGCTAATACCATCATACTTCCCATGCCGGCGCTTCCGTAAATATTCTGAATCAAAGCCAGGCCCATAACCGCCGCACTACTTCGGTAGGAAGCTTGTACAAACTCTCCCACGCTGAATTTGTCTTTCATAAAGCGCTTCGTCAAAAACCAGATGACGAAAAACCCGATGGTGGTAGCCCCAGCACAGAATAAAAGGAACTTCAAGTCAAAGGTTTCCCGGAAATTTGCAGTAGCCAAATCTGTAAAAAGCAGAAACGGCAGCGTAACTTTAAAGTTCAGCTTGTTGGATGCGGTCAGGAACCCTTCGTTCAAAATATGTATTCTTTTCAAAAAATAGCCCAAAGCAATCAGCAAAAACAGCGGAATCGTTGCATTTAGGGCAAATACCAGATTATCCATTCTTTTTATCTGTATCCTTCCGTTTCTTCCGCGATAAAAGATATCGCTATACGGAATCATTTTACCAAAATATGCTACGTTTTAATAGTTCCTTGTGGATTATTTATTTTTTTTATTATATAATGTAGGACACTTAAAAATAGGTATTAGGAGATGCTAAGAAATGAAAAGAACAGAAATCGTAAAATTATTTATGGACGCTCCTGCAGATGGCAGTAGTATCGTAGTCGCTGGTTGGGTAAAAACATCAAGAGAATCCAAAAACGTTGGATTTATTGAGTTAAATGATGGCAGTTGCTTTGGCAATCTTCAGATCATCATTGATGCTTCCCGTTTTGATAATTTTAAGGAACTGGCAAATCTTTCTGTTGGAACAGCTATTATCGTAGAAGGAAAAGTTGTTTTAACACCACAGGCAAAACAACCTCTGGAAATTCATGCAGATACTATTGAGATTGAAGGCGATTGCGAAAGCGATTACCCTCTTCAGAAGAAACGCCACTCTCTGGAATTTTTAAGAACCATTCCTCATCTCCGTGCACGTTCTAATACTTTTAACGCAGTATTCCGCGTAAGAAGTGAAGCTGCTTTTGCTCTTCATAAATTCTTCAACGAAAACGGATTTGTTTATGTACATACTCCATTAATCACCGGTAGTGACTGTGAAGGCGCAGGCGAAATGTTCCGCGTAACTACGTTAGACCCTAAGAACCCTCCTCTGGATGAAGTTGGAAATGTTGATTACTCTCAGGATTTCTTTGGTCAGGAAACCAACCTTACCGTATCTGGTCAGTTAGAGGCAGAAAGCTTTGCTTTGGCTTTCGGTAAAGTTTATACCTTTGGACCTACTTTTCGTGCAGAGAATTCCAACACCCAGCGTCATGCAGCTGAGTTCTGGATGGTAGAACCGGAAATGGCTTTTGCTGATTTAACGGATTACATGGATACTGCAGAAGCTATGATTAAATACGTTGTGAAACACCTGCTTGAAAAATGTCCTGCTGAAATGAAATTCTTTAACGACTTCTATGATAAAGGTCTTATTGAAAGACTGTCCAATCTTGCCAACTCGGATTTCGGACGAGTAAGCTATACGGAAGCTGTAGAGATTTTAAAGCAGCATAATGATAAATTTGAATATCAGGTTGAATGGGGAACCGACCTCCAGACGGAACACGAAAGATTCTTAACAGAACAGATTTATAAGAAACCTGTATTCGTAACCGATTATCCAAAGGAAATCAAATCTTTCTACATGAGAATCAACGAAGATGGCAAGACCGTTGCCGCAGCGGATATGTTAGTCCCTGGCGTTGGTGAGCTCATCGGCGGAAGCCAGAGAGAAGAAAGAAAAGAACTTCTCGCAGCTCGAATTAAAGAATTAGGTCTGGATGAAGAATCCTACAAATGGTACATGGATCTTCGCCGCTACGGTAGTGCTAAGCACGCTGGCTACGGATTAGGCTTTGAACGTCTCATCATGTACGTAACTGGTGTAAGCAACATCCGTGACGTTGAACTGTATCCACGTTGCGCAGGCAAATTAGTATAAGCAAGAAATCTGTGTGCGCATATGCTCACGGATAAACTTGCGAAAACCCATCGAATTTATTAAAAAATCATTGGAGCGTCTGAGAAATCAGACGCTCTTTTTAATATACGGCTTTAGCCTGTTGAGCGAGGAGAAGCTTCGCTTGCGAAGCC
>JAKSRL010000087.1 GCA_024403635.1 Lachnospiraceae bacterium
CGTAATTATACTTTAAGCATTTGGAAATAACCGCTCGATTAAAATTCATTTCACATCTTACAACAAAATCCAAATCTTCATTACTTCTAATCTCCAGAAATAAATTATCCTTTACAAGTTCACTCTTAAACAAACTATGGGTTGCCCCACCAGTGAATCCGTTAACACCAAGTAAAGTATATTTAAGCATTTCTTTTTGATTATATACGCTATAATCATCTTCAGAATGTTCCGTAATTATTGCTGTTGGCCAGCCTATAAGTCGTGCCGCACATTTTGCATAATCACTATTTGTTTTTATTAATAACTCATATAAATATTCTAATATATCTTCATCCCAATAATCATCTGAATCCAAAAAACAAACATATTCTCCTGTTACTTTCTTAAGTCCTTCATTTCTTGCGGAAGAAACGCCTCCATTTTTTTTGTGTATGCAAATAATATTGTCATTTTTATCTACATACTCATCACAAATCATGCCGCTTTGATCAGTAGAACCATCATCAACCAATATTATTTCTAAGTTTTTTTTTGTCTGATTTAAAACACTATCAATACACTGATGCAACGTGTTTTCAGCATTATATACAGGAATGATTACCGATATTAAAGCCATCCTATAACCTTTCTGATTAATTATTAATTAGCATGGGAATTATTCAATAAAGCCTCATAAATCACTACGTCATATGGGGTAGTAATTTTTATGTTATTTCTATTTCCTTCTACAATGTGAACTTCTTTGTTCAAAGATTTCATCAAAGTACAGGAGTCTACCAAATCCGTATACCTTGTAGGAGTTCTCCGTACTTCATTATGGGCTTCGATAATATCTTTCAAATAAAAACTCTGTGGTGCCTGAGCTGCAAAAGTGTGTCTTCTTATCGGAACACTTTTTACAGTTTGTCCGCCATCCTCACTCAATAAAATAGTTTCAAAGCATGCTGTTGTCGTAATTGCATTTCCTTTTTCAATTACTCCCGCAATATTATTATCAATCGTTTCATCCGTGATCAACGGGCGTACACCGTCACTGATCAAAACGATAGAATCTCCGTCATTTTCTTCATAAGCAAGGCTTAATGCATTATAAATCGAATCCATTCCGGTTTCTCCTCCGCAAACGATTCCGGCAACCTTGCTGATATTGTATTTTTGGACCAACTTTTCCGTATATTCAAAGTATTCCTTAAGAATTGAAATATAAATCTTATCGATTTTTTTATGATTTTGATATAGTTCCAGAGTATGGATCAAAATAGGCTTGTTCTGAATTTCGATAAATTGCTTCGGCAGTTCCGCACCCATTCTGGTTCCGGTTCCTCCGGCAAAAATAATAGCTATATTCATTCGTTTTCTCCATATTCATTCTGAAGAATATATTTTATGGTCCGATCAAAGATCTGTTCTAGATTTAAGGTCGGCTTCCATCCTAATTTCTGTATTTTCTCAGCAGACAAATTTAATTTGGAATCTGGCGCATAACCAAAGATATTCTTTTCCGGGACATCAAAAACAACCTTACATCCACTCTCAGAATATACTGATACCAACATTTCCGCCATTTCTCGAATTGATGTATATGTATCTGGATTAACAACATTGTATGCCTCTGGGGATTTTCCTTTCAGCAATAATATCAAAATCCCTGTTATGGCATCGGAAATATAACAAAAACTTTGCCTTTTTTCCCCATAGGTATGCATAACAAGGTCTTTTTTTTCAATAATTGATCTGGCAAACTGGGCAAAAACTCTGTTCTCTGTAGAATCAATTCCTGCTCCAAAGGTCTGAGCCAACCGTGCAATAACAACCGGAATTCCATATTCTGATTTATAGGATGCACAAAGATTCTCCGATGCTCTTTTCCCTTCCGGATAACTACTACGCACATTAAGAAGGTCAATATACCCCTGGTCTTCTTCGAGTACAATAGGCTTATCTATTACACCATACATTTCCATGGAAGACAAGTAAACCATACTCTTGATATGCTTTTCTTTCGCAAACTCCAACACATAAGTCGTTCCAAGAACCGTCGTCTTCCAAGTTTCTACTGGTCTTTCCACCATTAATTTGGAATCTGTTATGTTTGCACAATGAATGATATAATCTATCGGTTTATCTAAAGTAATTGGTTTTGTAATATCCTGAACAATATAATGAATGTTGGTGTCTGCAAAATATCTCTGGGCTTTTTGCTCATTTCTTACTAGCGCATAAAGTTGCATATTCAGATTTTTTTGAACGTTGGCCATCACCATAGTCCAAATCAGCCATTTTCCAAGCAAACCTGTTGCACCAGTAACCAAAAAAGAAGAATCTCGAAATTGTTCCCAATCAATAAAGTCCGTATCCAATATTTGATTTATATCTTCTTCGACTATTCTGTTCATAACATTTCTCAATTGTTCGTTTTGAAACTTCTGTCAAAACCATTAAAAATTAAATCTTTAACCTATTTTCTAAACCAACTCTACATCAAAATCATGAACTTCTCTTTTTTCTTCCGGTGGAAGTTGCATGTAATCACCGTAACCGGCTGTCAAAAATTCATGATATCTTTGAGGTGCATTGAAAACATACTGTTCGAAAGGCATTTTCAACGGATGGTCGAAATCTTCATGCGTTAAATAAGTATTAAAATGCTGATACTCTGCTATGTCGATTACTTTCTCATGAGTTTCATAATCACACATCATTGCATATTCATCAATTTTGTACTCATGAATATTGTTCTTATTCCGGAAAATCAACGGAAGGAAAGATCTGAGTTTTTTCTTCCAGCCTTTTCTTTCTCTTTGTCCATATAGATCAGATACCTGAAGTCTTTGATTGAAGCGCAGTTTTTTTCTCCAGAGCCAGTGGGATTTGGAATCATCCCAGATACCGTCTACTGGAAAAATATCCAGAAAAATGCCCATATCGGTCGGCTGTTCTCTTAGATATTTTAAATAAATTTTTGTTTTTGTATTGCATACGCGAATAACCGAATAATGATTTTTCGGATCGTCGCGGTAATTAGTACATTTGATATAATCTGCAATCGGTTTTTCATGGGTCATCTTCCAGAATTTTTCGTAGTCCGGTCTCGGCATGAAAATATCTACGTCATTATCCCATGGAATAAAGCCTTGATGTCTTACCGCACCGATCAAGGTTCCGTAAGTAAGACAATATCTCAGCCCGTTTTCTTCACAAAAATCATGGGTTTTTTTCAAGAGATCCAAAAGAATTTCTTGTTCCTCTTTTATCGTCATAAATGGTTACTCTCCCTTAACAAAAGCCTTTATTCTTTCGTAATCTTCAATATAGTCTACTTCCGCCCAGAACTTACCGGCAAGATCCCAGGTCTTTACAGCAACTTCTCCGGATAAGGAGTATAAAACATTCTCCCACCATACCTGATGCTCCTGGTTGTTGATCATTTTCTCTAACTGAGCTACGAAAGTAGGAATGAAATCTTTACTGATTTTTCCCATTCCAACATACTCGCCCGTAGTTTCTTCCGGAGTTAATTCTTTTCCGTATTTTACGATTTTTCCGTCTTCACAGTAGAATTTATAGTCCGCTTCTTCAATTCTGGTGGTATCTAAAAACATTACAGGATTCAGATTACATTTCAAAATCTCATCATAAGCACTTTCTTCACAAAAAACATCGGCATTCATAATAAGCATATCATCGTCACAGATAAAGTCTTTTGCAAACCATGCCGAAGCGATGCTGTTTGTTACATCAAAAAAAGGAGTGTAGGTGTACTCAACGTCGTTCCCGAGAATTTCCTCAATAACCTCGTGGCGATATCCGGTAACGAGCATAATATCCGTAATGCCCTTTTTATGCAGCATATCTACCGTATAGCGAATCAAAGGAAGACCTTCCTTGATTTCTACCGTACATTTGGGATTTCCGTTCAGGTACCGGCTGATTCTGGTTCCTCTTCCTGCTGCCATTAACAGTGCTTTCATACTAAGCCTCTTTTCTGCATATCTTGTAATGCTTCAATTAATTTATCATTATCCTCTATAGTTAAGTCCCCAATGTGACCAACCCGGAATACAATGTCGCTTAATTCCCCGCCATTCGGGCAAATCCAGATTCCATACTCATCTTTTAACGTCAGGAAAATATCATAAGCTTTCGCAGATGTCGGGCGAACCGGAGTAACAGCCGGAGACAATGCCTCTGTAAATATTTCAAAAGGCATTCCTTTTATTTTGTTACGGAAATCGTCAGCCAAAGCGGCTATTTTTCTATGCTCTGCTTCTACTCCGCCGGCTTCGTCTATAGCTTTTAAGCGGGCATTTATCTGTAATAAAATGCCTACAGCCGGAGTAAATGGAGTCTGACCGCGTTTGGCATCTTCCAGAGCCGGTTTCAGGTCAAAGTATAAACTCTCAACTTCGTTGGCATAAATCTTATTTACGGCTTTTTCAGACAGCACCATAACAGATATGCCCGGAGGGCAAGCCAATGCTTTTTGAGAACCCGTCATCAGAACATCGATTCCCATAGTTTTCATATCAATAATATCTGCAAGGAAAGAACTGATGGCATCTACAATAAATGTCATACTGTGTTCTTTACAGAAATCGCTTAATAATTGCAGATCGTAATGAACTCCAGTAGAAGTTTCATTTGCATTAACTAATAATGCTGAAAAATCTTCGTTAGGAATTTCTTCCAATTCTTTCTGTGTTATATTCTGCCCTGCTTCAAGTTTTATCTCATAATAAGGTATTTTGTGGATCTTACAGATGTTAACAAATCGCTGTCCAAAGCTTCCCCCATTAATGATCAGGGCTTTATCATTCTTTGTAAGAACATTCATAACCGCAGCTTCCATAGATGCTGTGCCAGATCCTGTCAAAAAAACAACTTTTGCATTTTCTTCCGCAAAAGCAAATTTTTTCATTAACCGTTCGTTTTCAAACATTATTTCTGAGAATTCCTGTGTACGAAAATAAGGAACATTTTCTGCTCCTATTTTCCGGACTTCTTCTGTTGATTGAACGGGACCTACTGTGAAATTAATCATTCTCTTCTCCCTGCTCTATTTCATATACATTTGCTGTACTGTATTTTCTTTTATCCTCTGGTGGCAATTGCATATAATCCCCAAACATATTCGTTAAATACGTTACATAATTTGCAGGTGCTTTCAACTTGTAATTTTCAAATTCCACCTCGGTAGACGGAAGGAAATCTTCATATTTCCACCGTTCGCCTTTAATGTACACGCCTGCAATCGATGCCACATACTCTTTTTCAATACCGTTATAGCGGCGCTCAATGTTCTCCATCTTTTGGGCAAGCCGAAAGCTTCCCATCATCTTTGCAAACGGCCGCATAACATCTTTTATTATCGTCTTTCCTTTTGTTTTTCCTGTGCCCTTTTTTGTAACTACCGTTAATAAGAGTTTTCTTAAAAAAACTACCTGATTCACCTGTTTTTCGTACCGTTTATCATTCGGGACAAAATCTACAGGGAATATATCGACTCCTATCCACGGGCAGTCATCTTCTTCAAACATATTCTCGTGCTTAACAAGATCTGTTCTGACATATCTGGCGAAATTACGCGGGAAAGTTTTGTCCTTTAACGAAATCAGTTCCCTGTTCGCCGGTAAATCCAATTTTTCTTTCAAATTGAGTAATTTATCATATTCTTCCCGAAGCATCATGACATCGATATCATCATCCCACGGAATAAACCCTTTATGCCGAATAGCTCCTAACAGAGTCCCGCCACTGATTCGATAATCTATCTCATGTTCTCTACACAGGGCATCAAACTCTTTAATTAAATCTAAATTCTTTAATTGTATTTCCCGAAGTTCTAACTGTCTCATTTTATTATTTCACTGAACAATTTCTGCGTTATGCTTATTCCTATCATCCATCGGCGGAGGAGTCATATAATCTGCACCATAGATCTGACGGCATACGCTGTCATAATCAACAGGTCCTTGGATTCTTCTGGACTCAAATTCGTATTCTTTACCTTCTCCAAACCAGCTTTTTGAAAAAGTTTCTTTAAATCCATAAGCTGCCATGTAATTAATGACGTTCTCACAATCATCATATTTGTATTTACATAACTGTTTTTGTATTCTCATAATACACTTATGATAATCGTAAGACTTCCGGAAAATTTTTAACCCGGCAAGCTTAACCAATAAAGCCTCGATTTTTTTTCTTTTTCGCTTCTGGTCAACTAGTTCTTCATATTGAGCAATCTGGTTCATCGACCGGTAAAGGAATAATTTCAACTTATGTATTTTTAATCTCAGCTTTCCATCCGGCATTCCATCCAATGGGATAATATCAATCCAGGCATCCTCAATACGAGGGATATTCGCAGAATTGTTTTTTATCTTTATGCTACCGTTGGCGATTCTTCCGAAACAGTACCGGTACTTATCATCCAGTTCCGCACTGGTAATGTAATAAGGTAGTTCCATTTCTTTTTGTGCAATCTCTATAAGTTTGTAGTAGTCCTCTCTCGGCATGCAAACATCTACGTCATCATCCCATGGAATGAAACCCTTGTGGCGTACCGCGCCAAGCAGGGTTCCTCCAAGCATGAAATATCTGAGATTGTTTTTTTCGCAAATATCAACAAATCTACAAAGAATATCCAGCTCGCATAATTGAAGTTTTCTTAATTCTGACTGATTCTCCATTAAAAGCTTCCCTCATACTTCTTACTGAAAAACTTAGCTTTTAAGAACGCGGTTCCTTTTTTAAACCAATTCGTCTTTTCCATATGGATATATGGAATTTCCTTTATTTCCGATGCCTGAATCTGTCCTACTTTCAGCTTATAATCTAGCCATACATTAAAGATGATTTCCGATACCCTTCCGTAAAAACGTCCTTGGAAAACCGATAAATCTTCTGCCTTTACTCTGTTTTTCAATTCAAAAAGAATCGTAAAAAGCCAAGAGCAATAGTCATCCAGAAGTTCTTTATTCATGATTGCCATGTTGAACATATACCCATAGGTTCTTTTAATTACTTTATCGTAACTTGGCAGATATTCCGGATAGATTTCAGCAATAATATCCCTTGTCGTATCCAACTGGTCTGCGTAATGCGTATGGGCATAATGGCTATATAAAGACTCTATGTAATATTTTCTTTTATTTGGAACAAATAACTTTATTTTACCTAAATATGGTTTGATTTCTGCTCTTGTCAAAATTCCGTCAAAAGGATCTTTCGTCTTATGAAAACCAAAATATCTTCTATAATGAACCAGACCAAGATAATCTGTGTCCAGATTTTTCCATGCCCAATACAATCCTGTCAACTCACAAAAGCTGGCATTCCATGCAGAAATATTCTCTCCGGTATTATCCTTTACATAACCTAAATCCAACGGATTTCCGTTTTCATCCGTTTTCCCTTCTGCACCGACATGTAATGGTAAATACATATCGTCTTCCGGCATGCGGTATTTCTTGTGTGTTGCTATAATGATATTAATTCTATACTCGCTCATTATATGGTTCTCTTTTTGCAATCCTTTAACGTTTTTCCGTCTTTTTCTTTGTAAGAAAAAACAATGGAAATTAACCACACTATTTTTCCAAAGTGTGGTTTCCCCCTCTTCTATTTTAATACTCCAAAGAACACTTTACAAGTTCTCCATTTTATTCATTTTTTATCTGCATATGTCTCACATAGCAAATGCAATATAATGCAAAGTACCAGTGCTTACTTAGAGCCAGATAAAAAAATTTTTTCGCCATTCCGCCATGATTTCTGAAATTCAGATTCTCCATCAAGTGTGAAATTTCCGGAATTTTCAACATTTCGGATAGCCGTTTCTTTTTTGTCCTATATTTTTGTGGATTTCCTGGAC
>JAKSRL010000088.1 GCA_024403635.1 Lachnospiraceae bacterium
CCGTAACCGGAAATGCCAGCCATAACGTACAGTGGAGCATCAGTGGAAATCATAGCAACAATACCAAGATCTCAAGCAACGGCCTGTTGACCGTAGCAGCCGATGAGCCTGCAGGAACCATCACCGTGACCGCAACCTCAGCCTTCGATTCAACAAAGAAGGATACGGCATCGGTTAATGTAGAAGTCCCTCTGGTAATCAGCTCCGTAACGGTAACACCGAAGAACCAGACGGTGTTGACAGGAGAAACCTTGCAGTTTAGTGCAATAGTAACTGGAACAGCAGATCATGGCGTAATCTGGAGTATTAGCGGAAATAATAGCAGCAATACAACGATAGACGAAGACGGAATTTTAACTGTGGATGAAGCAGAAATAGCGCAAGAAATCCAGGTAACCGCAACATCGGTCTTTGATCCTGACACCGCGGCAAGTGTCATCGTATTCGTCCAGCAACCGGAACCAGTACATATTCACACCCTTATTTATCATGAGGCGGTTTCTGCAAACTGTATGGAAGCAGGTAATGATGGATATTATATCTGCGAGGAATGTGGATTGTATTTCTCTGATGAGACTGCGAATAATATAATCGATGAAGGAAGTTGGGTCATTGAAGCAAAAGGCCATCGTTGGAGCGACAGTTATACGGTTATCACTGCCGCAACATATCTTCACAATGGTGAAAAGTGCATTTTATGCAGAGAATGTGGAGAAGTAAAAGAAAACAGTTATGTATCTATTCCGAAAAAAGTTGTGCAGAATGGATGGGCTTGCGAAGATGGACTGTGGATGTATTTTGAAAATGGAGTAATGCAGACCGGATGGATTCGTCCGGGAACAAAGTGGTATTATTTGGATGCAAATGGAATTATGCTGACAGGTTTGCAGAACATTAACGGTACCAGATATTACTTTGACGAAGATGGTGCGATGTTGATTGACTGGATTGCAGCAGACGGAAATTGGTACTATGCATTATCGAGTGGAGCAATTCAGACGGGCTGGGTGAAAGTTGGAAACACATGGTATTTCATGGATTCCAATGGTGTAATGCAAACCGGATTCATTTCTGATGCAGGTTCCGTATATTACCTCAGTGGTAGTGGTGCAATGCAGACCGGATGGATTGCAGTCAACGGATATTGGTATTATGCATCTTCGAGCGGCGTAATCCAGACGGGTTGGCTGCCGCTTGGAAACAACTGGTATTACTTGAATGCTGATGGTTCGATGCAGATCGGTTGGAAAGACATTAATGGACACAGATTTTACTTTGAGGCAAACGGAGCAATGCATGTTGGCTGGTTAGAGATTAACGGAACATGGTATTATTATAATTCCTCAGGTTATGAGGCAAGAGGATGGATGTATATTAATGGTAAAGACTACCACTTTGATGAAAATGATGGCCGTTGTTACAATCCGTACTAAGATAAACCAGACCAAACGGGTTTAAGGGACTATAGCTTGGACTATAGTCCCTTTTTATATTGGAAAGAATGTAAAATGGAAAAAGCTATTGACGGAATGTTTTGTTTGTTTCATAATATGTTCATAAAATAAAAGGAAATATAATTCATGAACAAACAGGATTTAGATGTCTTGAACAGACTCTATTTTAAGCCTTATGTAAATCAAAGAGAACTGGCAGAAGACGTTGGCTATTCGTTGGGAACCGTTAACCATTCTTTAGCGGAATTAAAAAAGGCAGGTTTTCTTACGGGGGAATATCGACTGACAAAAACAGCTATTGAGGCTGTTAAAAATAGTTCGCCGAAAAATGCAGTGATTCTTGCTGCCGGATATGGCATGAGGATGGTACCAATCAATCTGGAAACGCCAAAGGCTTTTCTGGAAGTTCATGGAGAAGCGTGGATTGAACGACTGATCGGACAGCTTCACGAGGTTGGGATAGAAGACATTACGATTGTAGTCGGCTTTCTGAAAGAATACTTCGATTATTTAGTAGATAAATATGGTGTCAAACTGGTAGTGAACGAAGAATATGCTTCCTATAATAATCTGCATTCTTTGGAAAAAGTAGCAGATCGGATTTCGAATACCTATGTTGTTCCTTGCGATATCTGGTGTGAGACGAATCCTTTTAACAAAGTGGAATTGTATTCCTGGTATATGGTTGGCGATAAGCTTCTTGAGGAAAGTGATATCCGGATAAACCGAAATAACGAATTAGTTAAAATAAAGAATGAGGCTTCCGGAAATGTACAGCTGGGAATAGCCTATTTAATGGAACCTGAGTCAAAAACAGTAAGAGAACGACTAAATACGTACTCAAAAATGAAAAAATATGATAATGCATTCTGGGAGGAGACTCTCTACCGTCAGGATAAGATGATTGTTTCTCCGAATATGGTTAACTCCGATGTATTTATCGAGATTAATACCTATGAGCAGCTCAGAGAACTGGACAGCGGCTCCAATCACTTAAAATCGGAAGCAGTAGATATTGCAGCGAAAACACTAGGCGTTGAAACGAAGGATATCGTTGATATAGAAGTACTGAAAAAGGGTATGACAAACCGATCCTTTTTGTTTTTCTGCAAAAATCAAAAATACATTATGCGAATTCCGGGGGAAGGAACGGAACATCTTATTAACAGAAAAGAGGAAGAAGCGGTATATAACGTCATAAAAGATAAAGATATCTGTGATGAAGTTATATATATTAATGCGGAAAATGGATATAAAATCACGAAGGTTATTGATGGCGTCAGAAACTGTGATCCGTTTAATTCTGATGATGTAATAAAATCCATGCAGTATTTGAGAAACTTTCATGAGAAAAAAATGACAGTACCTCACCGCTTTGACTTGTTTGAAAAAATAGATTATTACGAAAGTCTTTGGGAGAATGGAAAATCTATATACAGAGACTATGAAATAACGAAAAAGAATCTGTTCTCATTAAAAAAATATATTGACAGACAAAAGATAGAAGAATCTTTGACCCATATAGATGCGGTACCGGATAATTTCTTGTTTGCACCGGATAAAGATGGAAAAGAGCGCATTTATTTAATTGATTGGGAATATGCAGCTATGCAGGATCCGCATGTTGATATCGCAATGTTTGCAATCTATTCCATGTATGAAAGAAAAAAAGTCGATGAGCTGATCAATGCATATTTCCCGGAGGGCTGCACGAAGGAAATTCGCTTAAAAATATATTGTTATATAGCAGTATGTGGACTTTTGTGGAGCAATTGGTGCGAATATAAGAGAGCATTGGGTGTTGAATTCGGAGAGTATTCCTTGAAGCAGTACCGATATGCGAAAGATTATTACAAGATTGTATGTGAGGAATCAGAACAGGATGTATAACGTAGAACGGGCCATTATTATGGCAGCAGGCTTAGGAAACCGGATGAGGCCTATCACCGATACGATTCCTAAACCATTAATTAAAATAAACGGTAAACCAATGATTGAAAAAATGATAGAGCAACTGATTGAGGAAGACATTACCGATATTACCGTTGTTGTTGGATACCTGAAAGAGCAATTTGATTATCTGAAAGAGAAATACAAAGTAAACATTATTATTAATCCTTATTATGAAACTTGTAATAATATCTCTTCCTTATATGTGGCCAAAAATCAGCTCGATAAAAATGTAATCATTCTGGATGGAGACCAGATGATCAATAATCGGATTGCCACTGAAAAGCCGTTTGAACGCTCAGGTTATAATGCAGTTTGGACAGAGAACCGAACGGATGAATGGCTTATGACGGTTCAGGACGATAATGTTATTTCTTGCAGCAGAACTGGAGGCGAAAAAGGATGGCAGTTATTCAGTATTTCCCGCTGGACAAAAGAAGATGGGGAAAAATTGGAAAAATATCTGGACGTTGAATTTATTCAGAATCAGAATCGCCAGATTTATTGGGATGACGTCGCCATGTTTTGCCATTTCGATGATTTCTGCCTTGGAATTAAGGAAATGATGGACGGAGATGTTACCGAAGTTGACAGTATAGCAGAATTGGTCCTAGTTGATAAAAGCTATGAAAAATACATTTAAAAGAGGTAATTAGAATGCAAGAAAAAAGAAAAATTGATCCAGTAACTACAATTGTACCATTTATTATTATTGTTGGATTATGTATTGTTTTTTTCATTAATCCGTTCGGATCTGCAAATACTCTGAGCACTATTCGAGGATTTTTGGAAGGAAAATTAGGGGTATATTATCTCATCATCGGGTTAGGTGTATTTTTAATATCTTTGTATATTGCTTTTTCAAAGCTTGGAAAAATCACTTTGGGTAAACCAGGAGAAAAGCCTCAGTACAGTTTCTTTTCCTGGGGAGCAATGATCTTTACAGCAGGAATCGCTGCAGATATTTTATTTTACTCCTTATGTGAGTGGATTCTTTATGCGAATGAATCCAGATTGGCACAATTAGGTTCCATGCAAGATTGGGCGTCGACAATTCCTTTGTTTCATTGGGGACCGATTCCCTGGAGCTTTTATGCTACCTTAGCCGTATGCTTTGGATTCATGCTTCATGTAAGAAAAGTAAAAAAACAGAAATTTTCAGAAGCGTGCAGACCGATATTGGGCAAATATACCGATACGGCTCCGGGAAAAGTTATAGATATTCTCGCAGTTATTGCATTGATTGCCGGAACAGCAACTACCTTTAGTTTAGCAACCCCTCTTTTGGCATCCTCATTGACTTCCTTGTTTGGATTTGAAACTTCAAAATGGCTGACCATCGGGATTCTGGTTGCTATCTGTTTGGTTTATACCATTACCGTAATGAAGGGAATGAAGGGGGTACAAATTCTGGCGAAAATCTGCATGTATGTATTCTTTGCATTATTAGGTTATGTACTTATTTTTGGCGGGGAAGGACTCTATTCTATTGAAACCGGATTTAGCGCAATAGGAAATTTGGTACAGAACTTCTTTGGTTTATCAACATATACGGACCCATTGAGACAGACAAGCTTTGCACAAAACTGGACCATCTTTTATTGGGCATATTGGATGGTATGGTGTGTGGCAACTCCGTTCTTTATGGGAAACGTATCAAAGGGAAGAAAAGTAAAAGAAGTTATTCTGGGTTCCTATGCATTTGGAATGGGCTCCACCTTTATTTCCTTTATCATTTTAGGAAACTATGGTTTAGGTGCTCAGATGCATGGAAAAATAGACCTGCTCGGAATCTATGGAGCAACTCAGGATCTGTATCATACGATTGTGGAAATGGTAAAAACCCTTCCTTTGCATCAGCTGGTACTCATATTTATTATTATTTCCATGATTGCCTTTTATGCAACATCCTTCGATTCTATCACGCTTGTAGCCTCTGCTTATTCCTACAAGGAACTGAAAGGCGATGAAGATGCCGGAAAGGGAATGAAACTGTTCTGGGCCATCCTCTTAATGCTGCTTCCGATTGCACTTATCTTTAGTGAGAGTAGTATGAATAATCTGCAGACGGTATCAATGATAGCTGCATTCCCACTAGCGATTGTTATTCTCCTGATCATCGCAAGCTTTATCAAAGACGCTAAGGCTTATATAAAAGAAGAACCGGGCGCAATCGAAATGAAAGCCAATGCTGGTTTTTAATATCTTTATTATTCCAACATTTTGAATCCACCGTTCTGTAGGTGGATTCAAAATGAAAACCTTGTATTATACCCGTAAATATAATAAAATACAGAAGAAGTAGTAGATAGCCACACGGAAAGAAAAGTGTGGCTGGTTTTATATTTTCAAACAGGAGAAAAGGAGAAAGTGATGTACGATTATCTGGTAGTTGGCTCAGGTTTATATGGCGCTGTTTTTGCACGTCAGGCAACAGATGCGGGAAAGAAAGTACTGGTAATTGATAAAAGACCGAATATAGCAGGTAATGTTTATACAGAAAAAATAGAAGGCATTAATTTCCATAAATATGGTGCTCATATTTTTCACACGAATGACACGAAAGTATGGAATTATATAACTCAGTTTGCAGAATTTAACCGTTTTACGAACTCACCGGTGGCAAATTATAAAGGAGAACTTTATTCTTTGCCATTTAATATGTATACATTTAATAAAATGTGGGGTGTAGTCACTCCGCAAGAAGCAGAACAGAAGATTGCAGAACAAAGAAAAGAAATAACCCATGAACCTCAGAATCTGGAAGAGCAGGCCATCAGCCTGATCGGACGTGATATTTATGAAAAGTTAGTGAAAGGATATACAGAAAAACAATGGGGCAGGGATTGTAAAGACCTTCCTTCCTTTATCATTAACCGATTGCCGGTACGTTTAACTTTTGATAATAATTATTTTAATGCTCTCTATCAGGGAATTCCTATTGGTGGATATACAAAAATGGTAGAAAACCTGCTGAAAGGTATAGAAGTACGGTTGAATGAAGACTATCTTGAGAAAAAGAATGAGTACGATGCCATGGCAGAAAAGATTGTTTATACCGGAGCTATTGATGCCTATTTTAATTTCTCATTAGGAAATCTGGAATACCGTTCTGTAAAATTTGAAAATGAGTTATTGGATATTCCGAATTTCCAGGGAAATGTAGCTGTAAATTATACCGATAGAGAAACACCATGGACAAGAATTATTGAGCATAAATGGTTTGAGTTTGGAAAAGATGAAAGCGGAAATGACCTTCCGAAAACAATCATCAGCAAAGAATACAGCTCCGAATGGAAGCCGGGCGACGAACCTTATTATCCGGTGAATGATGAGAAAAACGGTAAGTTGTATAACGCATACCGAGAATTGGCAAAAAAAGAAAATAAAGTAATCTTTGGCGGAAGATTAGGTGAATATAAGTATTATGATATGGATGCGGTTATCGCGGCTGCATTGGCAATGGCGGAAAAAGAATTAGTCTAAGCAAAGAGTAATAAACATTGTGGAAAAACCAATAGTAAGTATAGTTATATCGGTATATAACGCAGAAAAATATCTACGTGAATGCCTTGATTCGGTTTTTGAACAAGAGTATGAGAATATTGAGGTAATTGTCATTGATGACGGCTCAACGGATTACTCCTTGGAAGTTTGCAATACCTATTGTGATGAAAGGTTACATATCTATTCCCAGGAAAACCACGGCTTGCCGTATTCAAGAAAACGTGGAATAGAGCGTTCCCATGGAGATTGGATTTTATTTGTTGATTCCGATGATTTATTACATAAAAAAATAATCAGTGACTTGATATCAAATCTGAAACCGGGTGTGGATCTTGTCATGTTCCATACCAGCAAACGGGAAAATGGAAAGACAAACTTTGTCCGAAGTTTTCCGGAAGGCATACCGGATGTTTGCGACAATCCGATGGACAACTTTTTCAGCGGTGATTTTGCGTACGGTTTATGCTGGGGAAAATTATATCGGGCGGCCTTTTTGAAAGAGCATGGGTTAAGCGCAGATAATACAAGAGTAATTGGTGAAGACCGTGACTTTAATTACTTCGTTTTAAAAAAAGTAAAACGGATACAGTACTATGATAATCCGTACGGAGGCTATGTTTATAGAGTCAACAGCCAGTCGGAGAGCAGAAAGTATTCAGAAAAATTGATACAGGATTACATTTCTCTGATTAAAACGATGGCGAAACGCTTCCCGGAAAAGAACAATGATGAGGATTTCAACAAATGGGGAATCGCACTAGTGCGAATGGCAATTGTTAACGGCTTTTTTAGTCCAGGAAATCCACAAAAATATAGGAAAAAAAAGAAACGGTTATCCGAGATGTTGAAAATTCTGGAAATTTCACACTTGATGGAGTATCTGATTTTCTGTGATCATGGAAGAAAAAAAAAAAAATTTTT
>JAKSRL010000089.1 GCA_024403635.1 Lachnospiraceae bacterium
CTGATTGGAGCAAAGATCCATCGTCTTTACAGAAAAAATCTGTGGGCTAACTAAAATGTTGTTGGGAAGAGTAAAGTCAAAGCTTGCCAGAAGCTTTTGCGCATCTGGTGCCAAAAGGCCGCCACATGGCTTCAAGTGTTTTTCACTCTGACCGTCAATTAATAGAATGCGCTTTCCTTTATTTTGCATTCGTTCTGCAAAAATAGCAGCAGCAGGCCCTGCTCCAACAATTGCAATATCAAACATTTTTCTCTCCTTTTTTTCTCTCCCTCAAAAAAACTCACTTAAGATTGTTATCTTAAGTGAGTTTATACACGAAGTATGTGTCAATTGTTTGAATTAAGAATTAGTGGTTCTGATAATAGTTACGAACGTAGTCTTCGTAGAAGTCACGGATAATCTGGTTGCGCTCATCAAAGCCAGGCTCAGTTGGACGTGCGCTAAGGTGAGCACTGTATGTGAATCCACCGCCAGGAGCGAAGGTATCAACGTACTCAGCCAGAGCATCTTTCAGATACTGGATGTCACAGTCTGCGCGGCCTAATTCACCCTGGTTATCCCATGCGCCTTCGATGGTCAGCAGGTTGCCGTATTTTGCTTTGATGCCCTTAAGGTCGTTAGAAACCTGTGCAGGGTTCCAAGCCCGAACATCCATTTCAATCCAATCAGGAATGAACTGTTCGCATTTACCGCAGTCATGACGAGTAACGAGCATTCCGTTCTCATGAGCAATGTCGATATGTTTCTGCTGAAGAGGTTTGAAGAATTCGCGGTACATATCTACGGAGAAGAAAGGCATACGATAAGCGGAGTCATCGTCCATGATACCGAAGATATCAGGTTTGCAGTAGTAGATTTCCTGTTTCATAACTTCAATGTAGAAATCAGAAACATACTCTAACATTTCTTTGAATGCATCTGGTTCTTCATACATAGCTAATACAGCATTTTCAAATCCCATGAAAGAAACTGCTGTCAGCCAGTAGTCAGATCCACCGATGGAAAGAACATGGTTTGTTCTGTCCCAGTTTGCTTCCTGTGGTTTGTAGTAAGATTCCCAGTCACGGTTGGAAATGTCGATATGATGAACATATTTATCCCATTCTGTGATGTCTGGGCAGATGATTTTGTTAGGGTTTGGCATAGCACCCATATTCAGCTCTGGGCATCCAACGTATTCAACGCCGAAAGATGTAACGATAGTTCCTTCTGGAGCTACTGCAGGGGTAAGAAGTTCTTCTTTCACCATGTCACGATAAGGATCGTATGGTGATGGAACGTACTCAGGAATTTCGCGGTTTAATACACGAAGATAATTCTCTCTAGGTGTAAGAGTCATAGTTTTTCCCTCCAATTTTCATACATATATTATTTTGAAAACAGTATAACACGGGCAAAATTAAACCGCAATAAAAGAACCAAGGGAAAGCCTTGATAATAGAGATTGTTATTTATATAATCAGTTTATCTAGGAAGTGAACGATGTTTTTTGGGAAAAAAACAAAGAAAGGAGCCAATAACATGAAAAAATGTTTTGTAGCAGTATTAATCGCAACACTTCTCTTGACTCTTGTAGGATGCGGAAGCTCTGATGGTGCTGGAGAAAAGGACCCAAATGCAGGTGTGTATAAAGCAACCTCTGCAGAAATGTTTGGAATAGAAATGACAGCAGAAGAAGTCTTTGATGAGGATGTTACGGTAGAGTTAACCAGTAATGGAAAAGCGAAATTTTCTATGGAACAGTCAAGTGATACCTTATCATGGACGTTAACAGGAGATCAGATTAAATTAACCGGTGGTGGAATTAATCTCTCAGGAACTCTTGCCAACGGCGTATTAAAAATTGAGAATTTTATGGATTTAGGTATGGATATTACCTTTGTATGTGAAGAAATCGCAGGTAAACAGACGAGTGGACAGACAGAAACTTCTGAAAATCAGCCACAAAGCATTTATGGCTACTATGATGCTGTTGCTTATTCTGTAGATTTAACCGAAGAGGGAACCTTTCCTTTGGAACCAGGCGAGTCTTTGACTCTGAATGAAGATGGCTCCATTGATATGGTTATTGAAGGGGAAAAATGCCATTATGACACCACTTTAAAGGATAATGAATTCTTCTATAATGATGTTAGTGTAGGAGCAATCACAGAAGATGGTTTAATTTACATCGATCTGAATGAAGAGTGCCGTTACATTTTCGCAAGAAAAGGACATCCGGCTTGGGAATCATGGGTAGAATATTACAAATAATATAGCAAGAAAAGGAGTCGGAATTATGTGGAATGACTTGAATACAGGCGAATACGAAGGAATGATCGCCGAGACCGTCATGATTCCAAAAGAGAATGGCGGATATGTCAGAGGATATTGGTCCAGACCGTTAGGAAATGGCCCGTTTCCTGGAATCGTTTTGATTCCGCACATGCCAGGTTGGGATGAATTCTGCCGGGAAGCAGCACGACGTTTTACCCAACATGGTTATAGCGTAGTATGCCCGAACCTTTATGAAGAATTCGGACATGGAACTCCTGCAGAAGTTGCAAAAAAAGCGATGGAAGCAGGCGGCGCAAGTGATGACGAGGTAATGGAAAACACAGCAAGCGCTCTTGGTTTTTTACATAATCAGGCAAATTCAAACGGAAAAGCAGGCGTTATCGGAATGTGCAGTGGCGGACGTCATACCTTCTTAGCAGCTTGCACCGTAGAAGGTGTTGATGCAGCAGTTGACTGCTGGGGCGGCGGAGTTGTAACCCCTCCGGAAAAACTGACACCGAAGAGACCAGTAGCACCGATTGACTATGCAGAAAACCTGCAGTGTCCTTTATTGGGAATTTTTGGCAACGAAGACGTTAGCCCGACAAAGGAAGAAGTAGACATTCTGGAAGCCAGATTAAAAGAATTAGGCAAGGACTACGAGTTCCATCGTTATGATGGAGCAGGCCATGGCATGTGGTATTACCACAGCCCGATGTACCGGCAGGAAGCTGCCATGGATGGCTGGAATAAGACCTTGGCGTTCTTTGATAAGCATTTGAAATAATATGAAAGAACCTTTCGTGGTAATGGCCAAGCCGGTTGGCAGTCGCTGTAACATGAAATGCCACTATTGCTACTACCTGGACAAGGGACAGTATTCGATTCATGAAAAACAGGCTCGCATGAGTTTTTCTCTTGTAGAGCGCCTGATTCAGGAAACAATCGAAGCTAGTTCCGGTCCAGTAGTTTCTTTCGTGTGGCATGGGGGAGAGCCAACCATCGCAGGCATCGACTTTTACAAAAAAGTGGTAGAACTGGAAAAGAAACATCTGCCGGAAGGCTGGGCAGTCTGGAACAATCTCCAGACGAACGGTCTTCTTATTAATGATGCCTGGGCGAAATTCCTGAAAGAAAACCGTTTCGATGTAGGTTTAAGTATGGATGGCGCGAAATGGGTTCATGATAAAAATCGTCCTGATGCCGGAGGCAATCCGACCTATAATAAAATCTGCAGAAATGTAGAAAAACTTCGAAAAGCCGGAGTCCATGTAGATTTCTTATGTACCGTCAGTTCCGATAGTGCAGAAGATCCCCTTGGAGTTTATCAAGGACTGAAAAATCTGGGTGCAGAGTGGATGCAGTTCATTCCAATCGTGGTCCGGAAAGAAGACGGCAGCTTTGCAAAAGAGTCTGTAACGCCGGAAAAATATGGCGATTTTCTGATTGCGGTATTTGACGAATGGGTGCGGAAGGATTTAGGAAAGCTGGATGTGCAACTGTTCGCGGAAACGGCCAAAGTATGGGCTGGCGGAGAAGCCAGTCTTTGCTGGATGGCTCCGACCTGTGGCCGGGCGTTGATTGCAGAGGAAGACGGTGGCATCTATTCCTGCGATCATTTCGTAGATTACGAGCATCGGTTGGGAACTTTAGGAAGTTCTGTTCCGGGGCCAGATGGAACTGAAGTTTATAAAACCCTGGAAGATATGTTGGAAAGCGGAGCGCAGAAAGCCTTTGGGAATTACAAGAGGGACGGGTTGACGAAAGAATGCAGGGAATGTAACTACCGTTCCTGCTGTAACGGAGGCTGTCCGAAAGACCGCTTCGGTCTTAGTAAAGACGGGGAAGAAGGACAGTACTATCTTTGCGATGGGTTAAAGAAATTTTTCGCCCATGCAGATCCGATTCTGCATGAAATCATGAAGCTTTCCACTGAGGGAAAGAGCCCTAATGAGATTATGAAAATCATAGCAGAAAGCGTTCATTGATTTTTAGGGAGCGGACTGTTAAATTAAAACTATAAAAAATATACAGCGGAATGCTGGAAAAGGAGGAACGTAAATGGGATTTGTAAATACAGTAGTTAACTGGGCGACTACCTCAGGTATTCGTTTACTTATTGCAATCATCATTTTGATTATTGCTTTTAAGGTTATCAATGTTGTGGTAGACAAACTTCTTAAGAAGTTACTGGCAAAAGGAAAAGTTGACGAAACTTTAGCAAAAACGTTAGGCTATGCAGGAAAAATCGCTCTGAAGATTCTCGTAGTTGTATGCTTAATCGGTTATGTAGGAATTGAAACTGGCGGACTTAGCGCAGTTATCGCTTCCTTAGGCGTTTGCGTTGGCTTAGCAGTTAACGGTACATTAAGTAACTTAGCTGGCGGTGTTATGATTCTGGTTACGCGTCCTTTTAAACTGGGCGATTACATTAGCGCTCAGGGACATGAAGGTTCTGTTGAAGAAATCAAAATCTGCTACACAAAAATTATTACCGTAGATAACAAAGCAGTTTATCTTCCAAACAGCGGACTTTCCACAGGAACTGTTGTGAACTTCTCAGAGAAAGAACTCAGAAGAGTTGATTGGGACTTCTCTGTAGCTGGAAATGATCCAGAAAAAGTGAAAGCGATTCTTTTAGGAATCTGTGAAAAAGAAGATTTAGTTCTGAAAGATCCAGCTCCATTCGCTCGTATTTCGGATTACGGCGCAGGAAACGGCATGAAGATTACGATGAGAGCATGGTGCAAGAGTGCAAATTACTGGGATACCTATTTTGCACTTCTGCAGGCAGCAGAGCAGGCATTCAAAGCAGAAGGCATCGTAGTTCCATTCAACCAGTTAGATGTTCATATTAAAAACGACTAATGAAAATAGAACGTGCATATAACAAAATATTTGTTTCACAAAAAGGGGAACGGTGGTTGCTCAATGGTCATCCATGGGTTTATGAGTCTGATATTGATGCAGAAGAAGTAAGCGTTGGAGTAATTGCAAATGGCGCGATTGTGGATGTCCTTTCTCCAAAGGGGAAATATATGGGCAGCGGTTTTTATAGTGCCAATAGTAAGATTCGTGTCCGCATTATTTCCAGAAATGCGAATGATACTTTTAATGAAACCTTTTGGGAGAGACGGGTTCAGTACGCACTAGATTATCGATTGACCGTTATGGACCGAGACAATATGGATGGCTTCCGTGTGATTTTTGGAGAATCCGATGGTTTCCCGGGATTGACGGTAGATTTATTCCATGACCTGCTTTCTGTTCAGGTGCTTTCGATCGGTATTGAAAGAATAAAGGACCTGCTGTTTCCGATATTGGTAAGAAAATGTGAAGAAAAAGGCTTCCCAATTCGCGGTCTTTATGAGAGAAATGATGTTGCTATCCGTCGTCTGGAAGGAATGGAGAGTTATAAAGGCTGGTATGAATTAGAGGGAAAACAGGTTCCGGAGTCGGCAATTGTTGAGATGGAAGAAAATGGAATATTCTACGAAGTCGATGTAGAAAATGGACAGAAAACAGGCTTCTTCCTGGATCAGAAATTTAACCGACAGGCCGTTGGAAGACTGGCAAAGGGTAAGACGGTTTTAGATTGCTTTACCCATACGGGATCGTTTGCGATGAATGCAGCCAAAGGCGGCGCGGAGCATGTTACTGCTGTGGATATTTCGGAAACGGCGATTGAAATGGCGAGAAAGAATGCGGAACGAAACGGTTTAACCGGCGTGATGGATTTCAAAAAGGCAGATGTTTTCGACCTTTTGCCATCCCTTCTGATAAAGAGTGACCGTCCGTATGATTTCATCATTTTGGATCCACCGGCGTTCACGAAATCTAGAAAAACGGTGTCACGTGCAGAAAAGGGCTATAAGGAAATAAACTTTAGAGCCATGAAACTGCTTCCAAGAGGTGGCTATTTGGCAACTGCTTCCTGCAGCCATTTTATGCCTCACGAACAGTTTGAACGAATGATTCAGAGTGCGGCGAAAGATGCTGGCGTAGAGTTAAAACAGATTGAAATGCGGCAGCAAGGACCAGACCATCCAATTCTTTGGAATGTACCAGAGACCGACTATCTGAAGTTTTATTTGTTCCAGATTATTTAAACTGCCATCGAATAAAATGAAAATTCAAAAAAAGGACCTTCCAAAATGTTAAGGGTCCATAAGGATATTTTATACAAAGCAAAACCCGCTGAAGAAGATATGAATTCTTTTTCCGCGGGTTATTTCTTTTAGCTCAACAAACCGCAATTTCACGAATTTTTAGATAAAAAGATTCCATTCTTGAAAAAACAGCATGAAATTTTCGATTACGTATCATAGAAACTGAAACAAACCGGTTTTTTTCTATTATTTTTCCTGTTTACAATCAAAAATCTCTGTTTTCATCATTTAATCAGGGCGTTTACATGAAAAATAAGAAAGAATCAAGCAAGCCTTGATACGTAATCGAAAAAAACGTGTCGATTTATTAATTTTCTTTATCTATAAGCGCGTAAAAGCCCCCCATATTCCGTTCCATTTTTTCATCAATGCAAGGATTTCGTTGAACTTACCCTCATTTTTAAGCTGTTGAACGATTTTTTCCACACCAGGAGTGGTTTCTTAAAAATAGTGTGGGATAAAAACGTGCTTAACCGCATTATTATCTTGTTTTTCTCTAAAAACTGCCAATTTTTCCACACTGGGAATCATCTTTCTAAAATAGTGGGGGATTTTGATGGAAATTCATCCACACGATTTTTGTTTTCTTTCCCTATGTGTGGGAAATGAACTTTTTTTTCTTATTTTTTTTATGAAGATGGCAAAAGAATTTACCTTGGATTAATTTAACCGTGTTTTTAATTCGTTCTACAGCTCAAAGGCTTCTTCCAGCATTCAAAAGTAGATCCTTTTTGTATACTGCTGCGAAAATTTTCAGTTTACAGAGGCGATGTCACTTTTCCAAATTCT
>JAKSRL010000009.1 GCA_024403635.1 Lachnospiraceae bacterium
GTAGATGATGATAAAAATGTTTACCTTTTTTCTTTTGTTTACGTACTGTATTTCTATTTGAGAACACAGGATTGTCTTTCTACCGTAGTTACTCCGGAACTGATGGTTTCCAGTCCACTGTCTGCAATACGAGATGTTACGTTCTCTGGAACCGCTTTGCAAAAACCGATTACCATTGAAGCCGTAACTGCGGACAAACCGGAGGTGGCTTTGGCTGCAAAATCCTTTGGACCGGCGACGCATATTGTAAAATTAAAAGGAACCTATGAATTAGACCAGTCCTACGGCATCGAAATGTTAGGCTCCCTTCTGGGCATTCATGCTACGGAAGTAGTTGCCTATAATGTTTCGGATGCGGATTATTCTTTGTTGGGATTTGATACTCCGTACATGCAGGTTGATTTCTCGCTGCAGAACGGAACCGATTACATTGCGGACTATCAGTTAAAGCTGGTCCCATATGGCAGTCAGTTTCTGGCTTCTATGACCGGCTCCGGCATTATTTTCTTAATCGATCCACCAGCGTTTGTCCGCATCGATTACACCAAGCTTTGCATGAGATGGTTTCTGGCACCGATGCGCAGCGATTTGGAAAGCTTAACTGTAGATTTTGACGGACAGACTTTCGTTTATACGTCTGGTTCTGAAGATAAGAAAATCTGGGCAAAAGTAAACGGACAGGAAATGGATCCGGAATTATTCTTCTCCTTCTACCGTCTGGTAACGAGTGCGGCAGCGGATGGAAAATATCTGGAAAATACGGTCAATGAAGGGGAACCGTTAATGACCATTACCTATAAATATGCTGATGGTATCAAGCAACCGGATGTAATGAAGCTTTATCCGGGCAGCGTACGGAGAGTCAATGTAGAAGTAAACGGCATCACAGAATTTGATATGAAGGAATCCTTCGTAGAGGCAATGAAAAATGCCTGCTACAATTCCGTTGCAGGTTTACCGATAGAAGAAAACTGGCAGTAAGAAAAGAAAGGTTTACTATGGAAAAATTAAAAGTTGCAGTTATCAGTTGCGGAATGATTTCAAATAAGGCCCATATCCCAGCCTATTTGACCTATCCGGACAAATGCGAAGTAGTAGCAGTATCGGATATGAATGAAGAAACAGCAAGAGCCACCGCGGAACGCTGGGGCATTCCTCATTGGTACAAAGATACCGAAGAAATGCTGGCAAAGGAAAAACCGGATTTAGTTTCTGTATGTGTACCGAATGGCTTCCATAAAGAAATGACCATGCTGTCCTTATCTTACGGGGCACATGTTGCCTGTGAGAAACCAGTAGCTTTAACTTATAAAGATGCGAAGGAAATGTATGAGGAAGCAGCACGCCTGGATAAAACGTTAATGGCTTGCCAGGTCCTGCGTTACAACCCGGAATATCAGTTTGCACGGGAAATGCATGACAACGGAACTTTAGGGGATGTTTATTATTCCGAGTTCTCTCTGATCCGAAGAAGAGGAGTACCGAAGTGGGGCGCTTTCCATAAAAAATCTGCATCCGGTGGCGGAGCATTATGTGATTTAGGTGTTCATATGATTGATGCTGCGTTATGGGTAATGGGAAATCCGGAGGTCCTTTCGGTATCTGGAACCACATCCTCCTACCTTGCTAAGAACGAAAAAGATATTGTAATGAGCCTTGCAGAGAGCGGCGCTCCGGATGGCGTATTTACAAGACAGGAATATAAACCGGAAGAATTTGAAGTAGAAGAATTTGCAGCCGGAACCATCCGTCTGGCGAATGGCGGAAGCATGAATTTCAAAACTTCCTGGGCTGTTAATCTTCCACCAGAATACAGCATGTCTCTGGCTGGAACCAAGGCAGGCATCCTTCTTCCGGAAATGAAATTATTAACAACGATGGGAAGATATCAGGCAGACATTGAGCCGAGAGTGTTTGCCGAAGAAGCACCGTTTGCATCCGAAGTATTCCCAGGCCACTTCCAGATTCTGGACAACTTAATGGAACATATCCGGAATGGGGAAGAACTTGTGGTAAAACCGGAGCAAACCCTAACCGTTACGGGTATTATTGAGGCATTTTACCGTTCAGCTGAAGAGAAAAAAGAGATTAATCTTTGTGAAATATCACGATAATCACGATAATTATTTTTGTTGAACTTCATGCCTCATAATGATAAAATACCATTGCATTATGGGGTAAACCCAGGAACTACTAAGGAGGTAACTATGAAAAAATTATTAGTTGTCATGTTGGCAGCTTGTATGGTTTTCGCTCTTGCAGCATGCGGTGGCGCAGCTGATGGCGGAAATAAACCAGCTCCAGCAGGCTCAGGCTCAGGCTCAGCTTCAGCTCCAGCAGCAGGACAGACACTGAAAATGGCTTCTCACAACGCAGTTGTAGAAGGAAACCCATACCGTGTTCGTTATGAATTAGATATGCAGGAAGCAGTTGCTGATGCAGCTAACTATGGCTACAATGTAAGCTACAACTCATTCGTAGCTAACAGTGATGCCAGCACAGAACAGCAGCAGTTACAGAACTCTATTAACGAAGGTTTTGATATCATCGTTAACAACCCTGTAGCTACTACAGGTCTCGATCCTATCATCGAGCAGGCTCAGAAGGCAGGAATCGTTTATATCAATGCTGACTGCGCTTACATGTCAACAGACGTTGATATTCTTAACGTTGTAACAGACCAGGAATACCTTGGATACAAGACAGGCCAGTATGCTGGTGAAGTTCTTGGTTCAGGTAAAAAGGTTGTTATGATTGCAGCATTAGAAGGAAACCAGGCGAACACAGATCGTCAGCGTGGATTCGAAAAAGCTATCAAAGAAGCTGGTCTTGAAGTTGTTGCAACAGGTAACCATGATTGGGATACAACAAAATCACAGCAGACTATGGCTGAAATCCTGAACTCAGGCGTTCAGTTCGATGGCGTTTTAGTATCACAGTGTGCAGAGAACGCTCTTGCAGCATTCGACGCAGCAGGCGCTAAATACCCAGGATTCATCGGATTTGGTGATACAGGTGCTTTCATGCAGAAGATGCTTGAAGTTAACAAAGATGGTCTTGTAACACCTTACATCGTTCTTTCAAACCCTCCAGGAGTTGGAGCTACAGCATTCAACTTTGCTCTTAACGAGCTTGCTGGAAAGACACTGAAAGACGGCGTTTTCGCTCCAGGTTATGAAGATACACATCAGATCTGGATTGCATCAAGAGTATGCTACACAGATAAAGACGTTGCAGCTGGAAACTTAGTTGAAGGCAAATCTATTGAAGAATATGCTAACAGCTTCGAAGCTGGCGACTCCATTACATTCTGGTTAAGCTTCCAGGAAGTACAGGATCAGTATTTTAACTAATCCATAATTAATTCCAGGTTGGTTTTCCGGCCGGCAGTTATCTTTCTGCCGGCCGGTTTTACACTAATTCGAAAACAAAAAATTATTTTTAAATTCGACTATTCCGTCTGATCTTCAGATGATAAGATAAGAATAACCATAGTGGGAGGTGGTTAACGTGCTGGACATGCGAGGCATCCACAAGAGATTCGGCGCGGTAGTGGCATTAAACGATGCATCCCTTTCCGTAAACAAAGGCGAGATTTTAGCACTTGCTGGTTCTAACGGTTCCGGTAAATCTACCATGATTAAGGTGTTGGCAGGTCTTGTTGCACCAAATAGTGGAAAAATATACTTTGATGGAAAAGAAGTAGCGATTCATTCCGGTACAGATTCTGTTAAAGAAGGTATTGCAACTGCTTTCCAGGACTTGAGCCTGATTCCGACAATGTCTGTTCAGGATAATATTCTTTTAGGTTGTGAACCGAAAAAGAACGGCTTTGTAGATGAAAAGAAAGCCAGAGCCATTGTTTTGGACCTTCTTGAAAAATTCCACATTGATTGTGATCCGGACGATTATGTTCAGACCTTAATGCCTTCAACGCAAAGTATGTTGGAGGTTGCAAAAGCTGTTTACAGAAAACCGAAGATTCTTCTTTTGGATGAAGTAACGGCTTCTTTGCATTACGATGAAATCGAAACCTTATTCGGTATCATGCGGGAATTGAAAGCAGAAGGCGTATCCATGATTTACGTTACTCATCGTATGAATGAAATATTCCAGATCTGTGATACGATTACAATCATGAGAAGTAGCAACACAGTTATTTCCGGCAAAGTATCCGACTTCTCCCTTGATGATATTGTTTACTATATGACAGGTGCTAGACCTCAACATTCCGACACAGTAGCAGAAAAAGTCGAAGACTTTGCAGATAGAGAACTGGTTGTTGATGTTAAAGATCTGGCCATTTCTCCTAAGGTAAAAGATATTTCCATGAAGGCTTACAAAGGCGAAATCGTAGGCATCGGCGGTCTGGAAGGACAGGGCCAGTCCGAAGTCATCCGTGCGATTTTAGGTGCGGTTAAGCCAGAAGGTGGTTCTATTGAATATCTTGGCAAAAAGACCAAATTTAAAGCTCCTGCAGACGGCGTAAAAGCTGGTATCGGTTTCATTTCCGGTGAACGAAACGTAGAAGCGATGTTCCCAATCCGTCCAATCAGTGAGAACATTTTTGCAGGAAACTCTGCAAAGAAATCCATGTTTAAATTCTTGACTTCCAAAGAAGTACGGAAATTCTCCCAGGATGCGGTTGATAAATACAATATTAAAATTGGTAAGTTGAAAGATCCGGCAAGTTCTCTTTCGGGTGGTAACCAGCAGAAATTAGTAGTTGCCCGTTGGATTGCTATGAAGCCGAACCTTCTGCTTCTGGATGACCCTACCAAGGGCGTAGATATTCACTCTCGTCAGGAAATTCATGACATTATTCGTGATTGCGCTGCAAACGGAATGACCGTTATCATTTCCGCCAGCGATACGGAAGAACTTATGAATATTTCCGAACGTATTTATGTTTTCTATGAAGGCAAGGTTGCAGCAATGTTAGCTGGTGCCGAGAAAACGGAGGAACATTTAGTTTCCGCTATGATGGGTATTAATGATAATTTGAAGGAGGAACTTGCAGAATGAAATCTATAGGTGCTTCTTTTAGACGATTCCGCAGAAAACCTGCTTTTACAGGGTTTATTCTGTTCCTCGTTGTTCTTTTATTAAATATTATTGTTCAAGGTTGGTCTCAGTGCTTATCCAAAGGCTTCAGTGTTGGTAACGCACTGGCATTCTTCCAGCCAACCTCCCTGAACTCAATTTTCATGTCCAATATGCCGTTTATTCTGGTAACCATTGGACAGGCTCTTCTGCTTTTAGTAGGTCAGATGGACGTTTCCATCGGTGTACAGATTGCTTTGGTTAACGTTGTATGCATTATGGTTCCTCAGCAGACTGGATGTCCAACATGGGTAGGCTGGTTGGTAGGCTTTGCAGCAGCTTTTGCAATTTCTGCTTTAGCAGGTGTCTGCTGCTCCGTATTACGTCTTCCGTCCTTGCTTGCAACTTACGCCATGACCTTCCTGATCCAAGGTATTAACGTATTAATTATGGCCGTACCTCAGGGTGTTGTTCCTAGAGCTTATTGGAAACCTTATCAGTCAACGGTGTATGGATTATTTGAAAATCCGCCATCCTTCCTGAAATTCTTAGATTACATTCCAGTAGCAGCTTTGGTACTGATTGCAGTTCTCCTGATTTGGCACTTCTTCTCAAGAAGGCCTTTCGGAAAACATATTTATGCAGTAGGAACCAACCAAAGAAACGCTTTTGCAGCTGGTATTAACCCAGTAAGCACTCAGATGAAAGCGTTCCTGATTAAAGGTTTCTTTGTAGGCGTAGCTGGTATCTGCCTGACCTTAATGTCAGCATCTGGCAACCCTCTGCAGTGTGAAGAATATGGTATTAAATCTCTTTCCGCAGCCATCATCGGTGGTATGGGCTGGGGCGGATGGGGCTCCATCTCCTGTGGTGTATTCGGCGGTGGTTTCCTTGTACTGATCCAGAATGCGGTTTACTATTTCTTCACTTTACTCTCCAAACTGTTTAATGGTTTTGCCGTAACTTCTTACTGGCATAACTTTGTATCTGATATCATCATCTTTGGTGGTTTATTAATGACTCTGGTAACTGCTAGAGAGCAAAGAAAGACGCTACAGCAGGGCTTAAAGTCCCAGTTCAAGAGAGGAGAGAAAAATGTCAAATAAGAGTACAATGGAATTCCAATCCAATAAAGATTTCTTCTCTAGGGTCAACTTATTCGTGCAGACACATACTGCACTTATGGCAGTTATCATTGCAGCCATTTTGTTTGTAGCTACTATCATAATTAACCCTAGAAGCTTCAACTTAGTTGCCATCGGTAATATCGTTCTTTTGACCGTTATTTTAAGTATTCCGGCTGCAGGACAGACGATGGTACTGATTGGCGGAGGAATGGACTTTGGTGTTGGTGCGGTAATGAGTGCGACGGCAATTCTTACCACCTATACCATGAGGGGGGAAAATGGACATTTCCTTCCGGTACTCCTTATTTCCATCGCAATCGGTGTTGTAGTTGGTTTTGTAAATGGTTTCTGTTCCGTAAAGATTGGTCTTCCTGCGATGATCGTAACGATGGCGATTGCCAATATCGTAACCAGACTTCAGTACATCCTGACTCAGGGCGTATTAAGTGGAACGGCTTCTCCATTACTTGCTGCTACCGTTAAGTTTAAAATCGGCGGAGTTATTCCTCATGTTGCAGTATATGCGCTGATTATCTGGCCGCTGGTATTTTATATTTTAAATAAGTCCCGTTTCGGTAAACAGTTATACTTAGTTGGAAACAATCCGGCAGCAGCAAAACTGACGGGCATTAAAGTTGATAAGGTAAGAATTATCTCTTACATCTTCTCCGGTGTTTTAGCAGCGTTCGCAGGCATCATCGGTGCAGCTTATATGTCCACTGCCCGTTGTCAGATTTTCGACGGTTATGCATATGATTCTTTGATTGCAACCATCATTGGTGGAACAACCTTTGCTGGTGGTTCCGGATCTTATGCAGGAAGTATTGCAGGTTCTTTAGTTATGGTTCTTCTTTCAAACCTGTTAACATCCTTGAACCTTGCTTCACCAATCCGTAACGTTTTGAACGCAATTATCTTAGTTCTTCTGTTAATGCTTTATAACAGAGGCAAAGCTGTAAGACAGTAAGAAAGACGATTATCAAATATAATCAGGGCCGGTCAGTTTTGGCCGGCCCTTTGTACACTTTTTAAGTAAATTGAGGCTATTATGATTATTAAAAACGGTACCATTTTTACAGAAGATGGTTTTAAGGAAGGCTCTATTGGCGTTGCAGAGGGAACCTTTGTGAACGCAGATCGAGCAGGGGGAGAAGTTCTGGATGCAACCGGAAAATACGTTCTCCCGGGACTGATAGACGTTCATGGCCATGGAAATTCTGGCTATGATTTTTCTACTTGTGATGAAAATGGATTACGGATGATGGCAGCTTATCTGGCAGAAAACGGCATTACTTCTTTTGCTCCTGCTTCCATGACCGTTTCTTATGAATCACTGAAAACGGCTTATGGGAACGCCTTAGCTCTCCATAAAAACCGGAAAGCAAAAGAAGCGAAGCTAGTAGGAATCAACATGGAAGGCCCATTCTTCTCTTATGGAAAACGAGGGGCTCAGAATCCGGAATATTTAAAGTTGCCGGACTTTGAAGTTTTTAAAGACCTGTATGCTTCCTGCGAAGGATTAATTAAAATCGCAGATGTGGCTCCGGAATTAGAAGGCGCGATGGATTTTATCAAAAAAGCGTCGGAGCTTTGCACCGTGTCTGTTGCTCACACAGAGGCGGGATATGATTTAGCGCTGGAAGCATTTGATGCAGGGGCATCTCATGTGACCCATCTGTTCAACGGTATGAACGGAATTCATCATCGAAATCCAGGCGTACCGTTAGCGGCTTTGGAAAACGAAAAAGTATTAGCAGAACTGATTTGTGATGGTATCCATATCCATCCATCCGTTATCCGTATGGTATTCAAACTTTTCGCCGGAAGAGTCGTTATGATATCTGACGCCCTTTCCTGCTGCGGTATGGAAGATGGAGAATATGATTTAGGAGAACTGAAGGTTACTTTAAGAGGCCTTACTGCCACCTTAGATGACGGAACCTTAGCGGGATCTGTTACGAATCTCTTTGGCATGATGAAAAATGTAATTTCTTATGGAATTCCAGCAGAAGAGGCAATCCGGTCCTGTACCATCAACCCTGCAAAACAGTTGAAGATGGAGCAGAAAATCGGTTCCATTAAAGAAGGAAAATGCGCAGATTTCCTTATCTGCGATAAAGAATGGAAGTTAGAAGCAGTTTATATAGAAGGACAGAAAGTTCGTTAAATGGCAGTCGTAGAAGAAATCACAAATGTAATATTGGTAGGATTGGAACTGGATTCCAGCGAAGACTTTGACCATAGTATGGAAGAAATGCTAAGTTTGATTGAGGCCTGCAACATGGAAATTGTGGACGTAGTTCGTCAAAAACTCCCTCATCCGGAAGCAGGTACTTATTTAGGACGAGGCAAAGTAGAAGAATTAAAAGCGGCGGTAATCGAAACCGGTGCTACGTATTGTATTTTTGAAGACAATTTAAGCCCTGCCCAGTTAAAGAATTTACAGAATGTTGTAGGCTGTGAAATCTGGGACAGGACTACATTGATTTTGGAAATTTTCTCCCGAAGAGCAAAGACCAGAGAGGCTCGTCTTCAGGTAGAATCAGCTTACTTGCAATATATGCTTCCACGGCTTTCCGGCATGTGGCAGCACTTAGGACGTCAGGGTGGTGGCGGTGGAAGCCGTGCCAATAAAGGTGTGGGCGAGACCCAGTTGGAACTGGACCGTCGTCAGATTAACCAGAGAATCGCAGAATTACGCAGAGAACTGGACGTTATTTCCCGGACCCGAAGCGTTCAGCGTCAGGGCCGGAAGAGGGGAACTTTGCCAAGCGTTGCTCTGGTAGGCTACACCAATGCTGGAAAATCTACGATTATGAACAAGATGCTGACTATGAGTGGCGGCGAAGAGGAAAAGAAAGTTTTCCAGAAAGACATGCTGTTCGCAACCTTGGATACCTCTATCCGCAGAATCCATACGGAAAGCAACAAGGACTTTTTGCTTTCGGATACGGTAGGATTTATTGAGAATCTGCCGCATTCCCTGATTAAGGCCTTCCGCTCCACTTTAGAGGAAGCGGCTCAGGCGGATTTGATTCTGGTGGTTTTAGATGTTTCGGATCCATATTACCGGCAACATAAAAAGGTCACGGAAGATACGTTAAAAGAACTGGAAGCAGACACCATTCCACGCATTTATGTGATGAACAAGGCAGATTTGGTTCCGGATGTAGCAGAAACGATTCCGAAAATGAAAGGCGATGAAATCTGGCTTTCTGCAGAAAAAGAAATTGGGATGCAGGAACTGGTGGATTTAATTTTAAATACGGTGTATTCCGGCGCTCAGGTCTTAGATCTTTTGGTTCCGTTTCAAAGGGGTGACTTAATGAACTTGCTTCATAACCAGGCCCATATTCTTTCGGAGGAATATGTTGCAGAAGGAACGAAAGTTACGGTAGAATGTCCGGAACGGCTTCTGGGAGAAGTAAGAGAGTATGTCTTAGGCGGTCTTCCAGAACCAGAAGATGAATTGGAAGAATGGGAAAAGTAAGGAAAAAGACGCGAGTAATATTATGCAACGCGAGATATGCGAATAACAGAGAAGAAAAACCATGACAAATTTGCAAAAACGATTATTTGAATTACAAGATAAAAAATATGCAGAATTTCAGAGCAGGTTGACTCCAGGGGTAGACCCGTCTTTATTTATTGGCGTCAGGGTTCCGTTGATCCGAAAGTTTGCCAAAGAATATATAAAAGAGCCGGAACACGAAAAGTTTCTGAAAACCCTGCCTCATAAATATTATGACGAGAATATGCTCCACGGACTTTTGGTAGAGCAGATCAAAGACTATGAGGAATGCATTCAGTCAGTAGATGCCTTCTTGCCTTATGTTGATAATTGGGCTGTGTGTGACATCATGTCTCCGAAGGTGTTCAAAAAGAACCGAAAAAAACTGATTGAAAAAATACCGGAATGGATTCAGAGCGAGAAGACTAATACCTGCCGCTTCGGCATCGAAATGATGATGAGTCATTTCTTGGATGAAGATTTTCAACCAGAGTATCTGGAGCTTCCGGCAGCGGTCCGGAGCGAAGAGTACTATGTGAACATGATGATTGCGTGGTTCTTTGCTACAGCCTTGGCGAAGCAATGGGAAGCGACGATTTCCTAAAAAAAAAACGAAAAAATGGATAAATGGACCCATAATAAAACCATCCAGAAAGCATGCGAAAGCTATCGCATTACGGAGGAGCAGAAAGCTTATCTCCGGACACTAAAAAAATAAAAGGACCTTACGCTAAATGAGCGAAGCCAAATTAGATAAAAACGACCTTACCCAAGGTCCCATTCTAAAAAAATTATTCTTATATTTCTTACCCATTGCGGCAGGAGCCTTATTTCAGCAACTGTATAACGCAGTAGATGCCATCGTCGTAGGACGTTTCGTCGGAACAGAAGCCTTAGCTTCGGTTGGAGGAAGTCCGTCCATTCTGATTCAGTTGTTGTTAGGATTTTTCATTTCTCTTTCTGGAGGCTGTGCGGTTATTATCGCCCAATTCTTTGGCGCAAAAGATGAAAAGAAAGTAAAAGCATCGGTCAGCACTTCTTTGATTTTTTGCCTGATTGTAGGTGCCGTGCTGAGCGTAGTAGTGTGCATTTTTGCACCGGGTGTATTAAAACTGTTAAAGACACCAGCCGATACTTTGGAAGGCGCCATTGTATACACTAGAATTTATTATGCAGGATGCATTTTTATGCTCTTGTTTAACATGGGCTCTGGTATTTTAAGAGCCGTAGGTGATTCTAGAAAGCCCTTTGTTTACTTGATGGTCAGCTGTGCCATGAATATTGTACTGGACCTGATTTTTGTAATTGTCTTTCATTTGGGAGTTGCCGGCGTAGCATGGGCGACCACCATTGCCCAGGCCATTAGCTGCATCTTGGTAATTCTCGATTTGTTTCGGAGAAAAGAATATTACCGTCTGGATTTAAAAGAGTTTTCGTTTCATGGTACCATTCTGAAGAAGATGCTGGGCATCGGTATTCCTTCGGGTATTCAGTCCGCCATGTATGGCATTTCAAATATGTTGCTGCAAATCGGCGTAAACAGTCTGGGAACTGTCGTCGTTGCCAGTTGGTCCATGTCTGGAAAAATCGACGGTGTTTATTGGTCCTTGATTAATTCTTTTGGTGTTGCTGTTATGAATTTTGTAGCCCAAAACTACGGAGCGGGAAAGAAGGAACGAATCCGGGAGTGTACCAAGACCAGCTTGACGTATTCCCTGATTGGAACGGCGCTGTTAAGCATCGTTTTGCTTGTTGTGGCAAAACCATTGCTCCACATTTTCACGGCGGATGCGGCTGTGGTAGAGACGACCAATAAAGTAATCTGGTATTTCGTACCGACCTACGTCACTTGGACCGTCATCGAGGTATTATCGGGCATCTTACGAGGCAAGGGAGATGCGGTAAAACCGACAGCCATTGTAGCAGGTGGTGTATGTGTTTTACGTATCATCTGGATCTTTACGGTATTCTACTTCGTACCGACCTTGTTTGTATTGAGTATGGCCTATCCGGTGTCCTGGGTGGTTACAGATGTGGCGTTGCTCATATATTACTTCCGGAGTACAAGGAAAGAACGACGGAATCTTTTGCCCATAGAATAAAAAATGCAGAATATTGGATAAATAGAATGAAAGACAACTTATTTGGAGGAACTTATGAAATTTATTTCATGGAACGTTAACGGATTGAGAGCCTGCATGGGAAAAGGCTTTATGGACTTTTTTAATGAAATCGATGCGGATATTTTTTGCCTTCAGGAAACGAAAATGCAGGAAGGTCAGCTGGTTCTGGAACTTCCGGGGTACTATCAATATTGGAATTCTGCAGAAAAGAAAGGCTATTCCGGAACCGCTCTTTTTACGAAACAAGAGCCATTAAGTGTAACCAAAGGCTTAGGTATTGAAGAGCATGACCATGAAGGTCGTGTCATTACCGCAGAGTTTGAGGACTTTTATTTCATTACGGTCTATGTTCCAAACTCACAGGACGAGCTGAAGCGACTAGAGTACCGAATGAAATGGGAAGATGATTTTCTGGCTTATATAAAGAAGCTGGAAGAGAAGAAGCCTGTAATTTATTGCGGCGACTTGAATGTTGCTCACGAAGAAATCGACATTAAGAACCCGAAAACCAATCATCATAACGCTGGCTTTACGGACGAAGAGCGAGGCAAGATGACAGATGCTTTGAATGCAGGTCTCGTTGACACTTTCCGTTACTTCTATCCGGACCAGAAAGATATCTATTCCTGGTGGTCTTATCGCTTCCATGCAAGAGAGAAAAACTCCGGATGGAGAATCGACTATTTCATCTGTTCCGAAGCTTTAAAGGACCGTCTGGCAGATGCAAAAATCCACACAGAGATTTTCGGTTCCGATCATTGTCCAATCGAACTGGACCTGAAATAGTAGGAGCGCACGATATTTCAACTTTTGTACAAATAAGGATGGTTTAAAACAATCTAACTGTATGAAATTGCAACTTTTGTACAGTCGGATTTGAAAAAAACAATGAAATATCCATAAATTCTCCAGATTTTAGCCAAATCTAATCAAATATGAGATAAAGAGATGTACAAAAGCTGAAGTTTTATGCAGAGCGTGTGTAAATTTGATGGCGACGAGGTATTAAGCCATAAAACTGTTGAAATCGTGTAGTGGAAGAAATACAATAAATACATATAAAAAACAAAAGATACAAAAATGATAAATTATTTATGCTTATGATAGTCGGAGGAGGAAATAATGTACGAAGCAACGACAAAAGATAAAGCAAAATGGAGCTTCCAGATTGTGCCAGAGGCACCAAAGGAAAGTGAGATCGTTGAAACTCTGGATTGTGAAGCCTTGGTAGTAGGTGCAGGTCTTGGCGGACTTTCCGCAGCATGCAGACTGAAAGAACTGGGCGTTTCTCCACTGGTTCTGGAAAAGAGTGAATCTTTCTCCGGAAGAGGCGGACATTTCGGCGTTCCAAACTCATCCCTCATGGAAAAATACGGAATCAAGAATGATCTGCAAGAAGTAGCACGTCAGTGGATTCTGATGAGCGGTAACAACATTGACCAGGAACTTCTTTGGACATTTCTTGTAAGATCCAAAGAGGCTATGGATTGGCTGCTTCCTATTACGGAACGGGACGGATTGGCTCCAAGACTGGTTGACTGTATCTATCCAAGCGCTCCTTATACTGAATTTTTTGGTGCGCATTCCTTCCCGCCAGAGGGATATATCCGTGGTAACTTCGCAGCAAAGGCTTTATATAAATATGCACAGGAATTAGGCATCCCTTGCAGATTCAACACTCCTGTAATCCAGTTGATTCAGAACGAAGAAGGCAAGGTTGTTGGAGCTTATGCAAAGAACGAAGCAGGAATTCTTAAGATTAATGCAGAATACGGCGTTATTCTTGCTACCGGCGATATTGGCGGCGATGAAGAAATGTGTCGTGCTTACGCACCAGATGCGCTTCGTACTCTTTCCAGTCAGTACACTCCGGTTGGATGTAACACTGGAGATGGTCATAAAATGGCTCTTTGGGCAGGAGCAACGATGGCAGAAGAAGTCTTCCCGTTAATGATGCATCCACAGAATTATGCATGGGTTAACTATTTCTTCCTTTTCGTAAATAAAAATGGAAAACGTTTCATGAACGAAGACTGCTACGTTCAGGGCAGAGCTACTTCTATCATGCGTCAGCCAGACGGTTATTGCTACAGCATTATGGCAGCAGATTATGCAGAAAATGTTTTAGACAGCTTGAAGTACGGCGGCGGTATTCTTTGGGGCAATGCAGGTCTTCGTTATGGTGAGCCAATGAATATTGCTACGGATTTCTTATCTGTTGACACCGCGATTGAGCAGGGCAATGCCGTAAAAGCAGACACTATTGAAGAATTAGCTGATTTGATCGATGTTGATAAAGAAGAATTTCTGAAAACCTTTGCGAAGTATAACGAATTCTGTGAAAAGGGGCAGGACCTTCAGTTTGGTAAGAGAAAAGAACTCCTTTACCCATTGAAGAAAGGCCCGTTTATTGCAGCAAAATTAGGAACCGCTCTTCTGGAAGTTGTTGGTGGTGTAGAAATCGATACTCAGATGCATGCGCTGGACAAGAATAAAAAGCCGGTCGCAGGTCTTTATGCAGTAGGGGATACCACTGGTGGAATGTACGGACATGAGTATGTTACCTCGATTCTTGGTAATAGCCATGGCAGAGCTCTTACCTGGGGATATCTGGCAGCGGAAACTATTTCTGCAGACAAGAATGGAAATAAATAAGAATGATTGGTTACTGGTAGAAAACCGACGCGCAATTGCGAAATCACGCATAGTTTTCTAATGTGACAAACTGTTAAAGACATATTGACAAAAAATCAAAACCTATGGACTTTTCCCATAGGTTTTTGATATAATCAGCCAATATTATTTTTTGGGAAACCCAGAATTGTAAACGGAGGAAAAATTATGAAAAATATCAAGAAAATTTTAGCATTGGTATTAGTAGCAGTATTCGCAATTGGAATGCTCGCAGCATGCGGCGGTGCTAACAATGGCGGCGGCGATGCTCCAGCACCAGCAGGATCTGGCTCTGGTTCCGCACCAGCAGGCCCTAAACACTTTGTAGTTGCAACTGATAAAGGTTTCAGCCCATTTGAATTTGAAGATGCGAACGGAAATATCGTTGGTATCGATATGGATATCCTTGCAGCAGTTGCAGAAGATCAGGGCTTCACATTTGACCTTCAGTACATTGGATGGGATGCAGCTATCGCAGCATGCCAGGCAGGACAGGCTGATGGTATGATTGCCGGCGCTTCTATTACAGATGAAAGAAAAGCAAACGGCTGGATTTTCTCAGATGGATACTACAATGCAACACAGGGTATGGCTGTAGCAGCTGATTCTGATATTAAGGGATTTGAAGACTTAGCAGGAAAGAATGTTGTTGTTAAGAACGGAACTATGAGTGACCAGTATGCAACAAGTCTTGCAGATAAATATGGATTCACAGTAACCAGAGTTTCCACCTCTCCTGATATGTACCAGGCAGTTATGGGCGGCCAGGCAGCAGCTTGCTTCGATGATACACCTATTCTGAAATACTCTATCAAAGCTGGCGACTTAACAATGAAATTTATTGATGGAACAGAAAATGAACCAGCAGCTTATGGATTTGCAATCTTCAACGCAGACAAACAGGAACTGGTTGACCTCTTCAATGCAGGACTTGCAAACATCCAGGCAAATGGAAAATATGATGAAATCATCGCTAAATACCTTGGCTAATCTTTAATGAATAAAAAACAATAGCTTTTTCATAAGGGCATTAGGGATTCCTCTGATGCCCTTATCTAAAGTAAAGGAGAGATTCTAATGGCACAGATCATTACGGTGTACGGAATGCTTTTACTGAAAGCCATGGGGCAAACCTTGCTCCTCGCGCTTTTGGGTCTGGCCTTTGGTTGCGTTCTCGGCATAGTTTTCGGTATGCTGAGCGTAGTCAAAAATAAAGCATGTAATATTATATCTTCCATATATGTCAATGTAATCAGAGGCGTCCCGATGATTGTATTGGCTATGTTCGTTTATTTCGGCGTTCCTTATGCGCTGAACAATTTTTTCCATGCAGGAATGACGCTGACAGCTCTCCAGGCAGGTACCATCTGTCTGGCTTTAAACTGTGGAGCATATATGTCAGAAATCATCCGTGCCGGCATTCAGTCGATTGATGTTGGACAGATGGAGGCCGCAAGAAGTTTAGGACTTACCTATTGGAGAGGCATGTTCCGGGTAGTTCTTCCACAGGCTATTCGTAATATGATTCCTAGTATCGTAAACCAGTTCATCATTACCTTGAAGGATACTTCCATTCTTTCGGTTATTGGTTTTCCGGAGCTGGTTAATAAAGCCCAGAACGTTATTGCTATCACCTTTAAGTCGTTCCAGGTATGGCTTATTGTCGGTATCATGTACCTGATTGTTATTTTGCTCATGCAGCAGGTTGCAAAGGCATTGGAAAGGAGGCTGAACCGTGGTAGAAGAAGAGCGTAACGTAAAGATCCATGTTGAGAACTTACATAAAAGTTATGGCAAATCTGAAGTCATAAAAGGCATTTCTACGGACGTTTATGAAGGAGAGGTAGTAGTTGTCATCGGACCTTCTGGAAGCGGAAAATCCACCTTTTTACGCTGTCTGAATGGACTTGAAGAGATTACGTCCGGCAAAGTAATCGTAGATGGCCATAATATCGCAGATAAAAAAGAAAATATCAATAAAATCAGAGAGAATGTCGGAATGGTATTCCAGCATTTCAATCTGTTTGCAAATATGAATGTGTTACGGAATCTGACCCTGGCACCGGTTGACCTGAAAAAGGCCACCAAGGAACAGGCAAAGGAAACTGCCATTGAGATGCTTGGCAGAGTAGGGCTGGCAGAGAAAGCCGACGAACTTCCGGAAAATCTTTCCGGTGGTCAGAAACAGCGTGTAGCGATTGCCCGTGCTCTTTGCATGAAACCGGATATTATGTTATTTGATGAACCGACTTCCGCGCTAGACCCAGAAATGATTGGCGAGGTTCTTCAGGTTATGAAACAGTTGGCTGCCGATGGCATGACCATGGTTATCGTAACCCATGAAATGGGATTCGCCATGGAGGTTGCGGACCGTGTACTTTTCGTAGACGCAGGTATCATTATGGAGGAGGGAACTCCGGAGGAAGTTCTGAAATATCCTCAGAATCCGCGTACACAGGACTTTTTAAGCAAGGTTCTGGAAATTTGATTTTTTTAATGTTAGAGGGTAAAACATAATATAAAAAGCGGCTCATTTGAGCCGTTTTTTGTTTGCAACATGGAACGCATATAGGTATTGTCGAAGGAACGCTCTAAACATGCTCATTATTTGCGATTTTGTTCTGTATTTTGGTGTTTACAGGCGGTTTGAAAACAGAAACGAAAATGATGAACAGAAACTAGAACGGAAACGAAAAAGATGAGCATTTTCAGGTATCTGTGCCCAAAACTTCGTGGTAGCCATCCTTTTGGGTATCAGAAATGCTAAAAAAGGGCAAAGTAAAAGCAAGTCGAGTGTTCCCGCTTGCTCTTACTTTAGGCCTGTATAGCTTAACGCTATATCATTAATTTTTTGGGATAATACTAAATGCCCGAGGTAGCCCTATACCTTGCGGGAAGATAGTCTCCCTTTGAAACAACACTTCAATCTTTACTCGTTCCTTACCTCGAAGAGACATTGTGAGATGAAAATCTTCGATGGGCAGCTACTTGATGTAATATCCGTGCTGTTTTGTAGACATTTCTTACTCTAACTCGTCGATATCGTTGGCAGAAAGCTGTCCAGCGTTGTACCGCGCTACTAAATTCTTGATCTTCGTTGACGGATCCAATAAATCGCTGATGGAAGCGTCGTGATTAAGAGTATCAATAATGTAGGAAATGTACTTCGACATATCAACACTTGTAAAGTACTCTTTCTCACGAAGTTCAGGTCTCTGGTAGGTTAAGTTAGTAGTCAGAATACGAGTGAACAAGCCTTCTTCAAAAGCTTTATCAAATTTTTCCATGCCATTTGTGAAAAGGCCAAAGGTAGCAAAGATAAATACGCGATTTGCGCCACGTGCTTTAAGGTCACGGGCGGTATCAATCATGCTTCCACCAGAAGAAATCATATCATCTACGACAATACAATCCTTTCCAGCTAGGTCGGTTCCCAAATATTCATGTGCAACAATAGGATTTGAACCGTTTACAACTTGCGAATAGTCACGTCTTTTGTAGAACATGCCCATATCAATGCCTAGGACACTGGCAAAGTAAACGCTTCGGTCAATGGCACCTTCATCTGGACTGATCATTACCATGTGATCCTTATCGAACTTCAGATCCTTTTCGTATTTGCAAAGGTTCTTTAAGAACTGATAAGAAGGCTTGATTGATTCAAATCCATTTAAAGGAGCTGCATTGATAACCCTAGGGTCGTGGGCGTCGAAAGTGATCAGGTTGTCGACTCCCATATTGTAAAGCTCATTCAGACCCAAGGCGCAATCTAAAGATTCGCGGCCGGTTCTCTTGTGCTGTCTACTCTCATATAAGAATGGCATAATGACGGTAAGCCGTCTAGCCTTTCCTCCGATAGCTGCGATGACTCTCTTCAAATCCTGAAAATGGTCATCTGGGGACATGCGGTTTTTATAACCTGCCATGTCATATTCGATGCTGTTGTTACAAACATCAACTAAAAGAAATATATCTTTACCGCGGACAGTTTCTTTGATAACACCCTTTGCTTCACCAGAACCAAAACGAGGGGTATCTGCACCGATAAGGAAAGAATCTTTTTCATAACCAGCAAAAGCAATGCTTCCCTTTAAATCTGTCTGACGGTTTTTACGCCATTTTGTAATGTAATTGTCTACACTTGTTCCCAGATCAGAACAACCTTTCAGAGAGATGATTCCTAAAGGTCCAACCGGAATAGAATTAATTACGATCTCTTCACGCAGCATGTTAAGCCTCCAACTTTTTCTTCATTCTGATATCGTCGCCGAGTAACCGGATTAAGGTATAACGGCTAACTATTCGGGAAACAAGTCTTTCGGAATAGTTTTCCTGTAATTGCTTTAACGAGAAATTGGTAGAAATGATGGTATGTTTGTCTTTCAGTAACCTCTCGTTAACACAGTTAAACAACTGTGTGCTAGTAAAAGAGTTTACCATCTCGGTACCTAAATCGTCAATAACAAGTAGGTCAGAATTATAAATTATTTTTTTCATATAATCCGCAGATACGGAGTCAGTTTCGGCTTTTCCGAAACCAAACGCAGCATCGGATAATATATCAAATAAACGAATCGCGGATAAATAAACTACGAAGTATCCGTTATCAATCAAGTCTTTCGCAATACAGTTGGTAAGGAAGGTTTTTCCAACGCCGGTGTTTCCGGAAATAAAGAGGTTGGATGGGCCTTTATCAAAGTCACGTACAAAAACTTTGGCAGCCTCTACAGCTTTTTCTGCATTTTCCAGAGCTGGTCCGGCAGGGTAGTATTTAAAGGAAAAGGTGTTAAAATTCTCATTCTTCAGAATTTCCTTGATGTTGGACTGATCGTAGAGAACATCGGTAATTCGGCTTTTAAAACAGCTGCACAGCTCGTTGCCAATGTAACCCGTATCCTTACATTTCGGACATTCATAGCGTGGTTCTAAGTCTTCTAAAGAAAAACCGGACAGCGCCAGAAGAGAGGATTTTTCTTCTTTTAAACTATCCATCTTTTCATAGTAACTATCCAAAGAACCGCCCCGAATTCTGCGGATTGCTTTTTCCACAGACAGAGCAGCGATTTCCTTATCAATTTCCTTCAAACGGGGAACCTGGCGGTCAATCAATTCCCGGCGCTCCTGAAGGTCTCTTTGAGACGCCAGCTGCTTTGCATCATATTCTTTTAATATGCTTTCAAAAGCGGTTCGTGAAATCATGAATTAAACAGTTTTTCTTCCAGGGCATCATAGTCGTAGGTGCGCTGGTCAAATCTCGTAAATTTGTTGGAAGAAGGGCGGTTGGCAGCCGATTTGTTACCGGTACCGTCATAATTCTTCTTGCTAGCTATATTTTCAGCTTTTGTCACAGCTTTTTCTCGTTTCGCATCCAGGACCTTTACATCATCCATGGACTTTACTCCGCTGGCTTTCCATCTGCGAAGAATCGAATCTGCATATTCGAAGCTTGGCTGGTGAATGGTTTTTATGGTCCGATTACAAGCTTCCAAAATCAACTCCAAAGTGTAACCGTAGGACAGTGACCAGGTAGAAACATATTCAACCTCACTCTTAGCCGGCTGCCTTCCGGTAAGACCAAAAGCTTTCAGTACCGAATAGCAGTTGTCGGAATAGATGGCGTTCAGGGTTTTAGCCGCACTGACGGTTTTGATGCCTTTTTCAGCCCAGCTGATAGCCACTGCTTCAATGTATCTCATATTTTTCTTGCCCAAGGATACGCAATATTCAAACAGGTATTCAATCAGATCTACCGACATCTGTAAGGTGTCATAGAAGAAGAATACAGAATTCATATCCGTTCCCGTAAGAGCACGGCCCGTATATCGTTCGATGATATAGATGAGCTGGAAGGTATCTTCTGATATTTTTTTTGGCCCTACCGCCGAGCCATCTCTTTTCAAAGGTTGGAGTATTTTTTGCGGAGTCATCAGCCGAGGTGGAAGAATCTGGAGTAACAGAGACTTCATTTCGTACAATGGTAGTAACAACATCGCTGGAGGATACATCCTCCTTTGATTCCGAACCAGTAGCTTCCTTAGAGTCTTCATCCATTTCCGCTGCGGAAATAAGCTGAAGGGATACTAAAGTTTTATCGTCAAATTCAAGTTTCAGAAGACCCTTACGCTCCCAATATTTGAGGGCACGGGTAACGTCTTTTTCCGAATCGTCAAAGGCATCTGCTATTTTAGAAATAGACAGCTCTGACTGATTTTCTGCAAGACACTTCAGAAGGTAGATATAGATTTTTACAAATTCACCGGCAGCCTTCGGCATATACTTTTCAATAAAGCAGTTCGGAATACTGGTAGTGCTTGTATATCCTTCTTGTTGTAACTTAAAATTACTCATTTTAATAATAAAACTCCAATCCCATAAACACCCAGGAAAACCTCACTCCAGGTGCGTAATACAAGTGGGTAAAAGCTGTAATACAACACCGGGAATGATCAGTTTTCATTCAAGTGTAGGTGGACTATATCACACAAATTTTGATTTGAAAATAGGGGCAAAAGGACGCAATGGCAACAGACCTTATAATGTGGATAGTGTGGATAAGGTGGATAAAATAGGGTCAAAAAAAAGTACAAAAAAGCCACTCCCGAAGAGTGGCTTAAATAGTGCATGTCAAGTGCTAAATTTTATTTTTTTTATCCGAATCAGGGTTTACGGAGATAATTCGGAAATTTTGTGGATACTGTGGATAACTATTTGGAAAGCAGGTTTTCCCCTACTAAATACACGTCTCCAGCGCCCATAGTTATCAACAGATCACCGTTGGAACAATTTTTTTTCAAAAATTGTTCAATTTCTTCGAAGGTTGGGAAATAATATGCTTCTTTGCCTTTTTTGAGGATTCTTTGCTGAATATCTTCCGAAGAAACTCCGATGGTATTTACCTCTCTTGCTGCATAAATTTCTGCAAGAACGACAGCATCTGCCAGACTTAAAGCATCCGCAAATTCATCTAAGAATGCCTGGGTTCTAGTGTAGGTATGCGGCTGGAAAGCAACCCATAATTTCTTATGCGGATAGTTCAAGGCAGCAGTTAGGGTCGCACGGATTTCATCTGGGTGATGAGCATAATCATCAATGATGGTATAGCCGTCGACAACGCCTTTTATCTGGAATCTACGATCTACACCGGTAAAGGAACCGATGGAGTCCGCTGCCTTTTCCAAAGGAAGCCCCAAACTGTAAGCACAAGCAAAAGCCGCCAGAGCATTATAAATATTATGCTCGCCTGGAAGCATCAGCTGACAGTGGGTGATTTTCTCTCCCTTATAAAGAACATCAAATTCTGCACAGGCGGTTTCATTATAAGAAATGTTGGCGGCAGTAAAATCACCATTCCCCTTCAGGGAGAAGGTAAGGATTCTGCACTTCAGACCGTCTGTAAAATAGGAAAGATTGTCAATATCGCCGTTAATAACCAATACGCCATCGTCTGGAAGCAAGCGGGTATATCTTTTAAAACTTGCACGGATATCATCCAGGTCCTTAAAGAAATCTAAATGATCAGCCTGTACATTTAAGATAATTTCGATTGTCGGGAAGAAGGACAGGAAACTGTTGGTATACTCACAAGCTTCGGTAATGAAATTCCCGGATTTACCGATACGGATATTTCCACCGATTGCCGGAAGGATTCCGCCTACCATAACCGTAGGGTCTGTTTCTGCATCAATCAGAATCTGGGAAATCAGAGAAGTGGTAGTAGTTTTGCCGTGAGTTCCGGAAACGCAGATTGCGGTTTCGTAGTTTTTCATCAGTAAGCCTAAAAAGTCCGCACGAGTCATGGCATCAATGCCGAGTTCCTGTGCACGAACCAGTTCAGGGTTTTCTTTCGAAATTGCAGCTGTATATACGATAAGGTCGATGTCTCTCGAGATGTTGTCTTTAGATTGGCCAATATAAATCACTGCGCCAAGCGATGCCAGCTCCTTTGTCAGGTCGCTTTCCTTAGAATCTGAACCGGTTACCTGAAATCCGCGGGCTAAGAGAATATGAGCCAGAGCGCTCATGCTGATGCCGCCGATTCCAATAGAATGAATGTGTTGTTTTTGCTCAAAATCTATTGTTTTCATGATACAAAATTATAACAAAAATAAAGGATGTTTAAAAGAAAAATGGCGGCAACAAGTGCCGCTCATCATTCTTCTTTTCTTTGTTTTTTCGAGTAATTAGAATTCTGTGCCTTCTGGGTTTTTCGCAGCTTCTTCTTCGTATCTTTCAAGGATGATACGCTGGATGCGGTCTCGTGTTTCGGTGTTGATGGGATGAGCAATGTCGCGATACTCGCCGTCCTGAGTTTTTCTGCTAGGCATAGCAATGAATAATCCTTTTTCTCCGTCGATTACTTTAATGTCATGGATTGCGAATTGTGAATCCAAAGTGATGGATGCAACCGCTTTCATTTTGCCTTCCTTGGTGACCATTCTTACTCTTACATCAGTGATCTCCATATTATCATTCCTCTCTATTGGTATACGATACCAATGTTGGACGGATTATACCACGCAAGAAAATCAAAAAAAAAGTAGGACGGAAAAAGTTCTAAAAATGTTTATAAAAAATGCACAATTAGTGAAATTTTTAAAATATATATAAGATTTTTCAGCCCCCGTTTTTGTTGCAAGGACTACTGTTTGACTATATAATCTGTATAATAAGGGTGATTTTTTTTATAGAAGAGGCGCTGACCATGTACATTATTGCAGGACTTGGAAATCCTACGGATAAATATGACAAAACGAGACATAATGTAGGATTTGACACAATCGATCTACTGGCAAAGGATTTGGGTGTAACGATGGGAAAATCCATCTTTAAAGCCTTGATTGGAAAAACCATGATTGGAAGCGAGAAAGTTCTGTTGGTAAAACCTCTGACGTTTATGAATTTAAGCGGAAATGCCATCCGTGCCATTATGCATTTTTATAAAATCAATGTTTCAAAACTGGTTGTCATTTACGACGACGTAGATTTGGATGTAGGCCGTTTGAGAATTCGTAAAAAAGGAAGTGCTGGCGGACATAATGGGATGAAGAGCATTATTGCTCAGGTGGGCAGTGAAGAGTTCTGCCGCATCCGGGTAGGTATTGGCCATCGTCCGGAAGAAATTGACATGATTAACTATGTACTGGGACGGTTTTCCAAAGAGGACCGCGCTCAGGTAGAGGATGCTATGGATCGTGCAGCGAAAGCTGCTAAGGCGATCGTTACGGATGGCTGCGATATTGCCATGAATAAATATAACGGGTAAAGAAAGAATGTTTGACCTAAAAGGGCTTAAAGTATTTAACGAAATAAAATCTGCCCTGGGAAGCGGCGTGATTCGTGTCACGGGGTGCGTTCCGTCTCAATTGGAGCATATGATATGGCAGTTAGGTGATGGCTTTGATGCAAAAGTCATCATTACTTTTGATGAGCCAAAAGCCATGGACATCCTTTCTTCTTATAAAGCTTTTGATGACAACGGTGTGTATTATCCTGCCAAGGACCCGGTATTCGACAAAGCGGATATCCGGGGAACCTATCTTTCCGAACAACGGCTGGAAATTACGAAACGCCTTTTTGATAAAGAGAATCTGACGGTCATAACAACTTTGGATGCCTTCTCGGAAGAGCTCTCTTCGTTCCGGGAAATTTCGAACGACCTGATTACCATTAAAACCGGAGATACGGTAAACATGGAGGAACTTGCAAAACGCTTAGTGGAGTTAGGCTATGAAAACGAATCTCAGGTAGGCGCTCATGGCGAGTTTTCCCTGCGAGGCAACATTATCGATATTTTTCCATATACCCAGGATGCTCCGTTCCGTATCGACCTATGGGGCGATGAAGTAGAAAAAATAAAAATGTTCGATGTGGAAAGTCAACGGTCCATCGAAACCGTAGAAGAATTCACTGTTTTTCCAGGTGGCGAAAAAGGAAACTCTGCTACCTTCTTCGATTATTTCCCGGAGAACACCTTATATATTTTCGATGAACCGGCGAAAGTTTTCGACCAGTTTTTGTTTGAGGAAACGTTACCGGAAGAATTCAAAAAACGAACCTGTCTTCTGTTTTCTATGTTGGATACGGCTTGCGAGGAACTTCCGGAAGATGAAAAATTCTTTGTAAAGACCCGGAATATCCCTTCTTATAACGGACGATTTGAAGATCTGATCAATGACTTGAAACGATATAAGGAGCAGAACTGGACCGTATATCTGTATACTGCCAGCCAGATTCGTGCAGAACGTCTGCAGAATGAATTACGGGATAATGGTGTAGAACTGCAGGTGAGCGTAGGCAATATCCGCACTGGTTTCGAGTATCCGGGAATCCATTGCTCTGTTATCACAGAAGTTGATATTTTCGGCGCACGGCGGAAGAATCGAAAGAAGAGAAGAAGATACTCTGGCGACCCGATAAAAGATTTTACCGATTTAAGTATCGGCGATTATGTAGTTCATGAACATCATGGAGTCGGTGTATATCGTGGCATTGAACGAATGACCATGGACGGTGTGGAAAAAGACTATATGAAGATTGATTATGCGAATAATGCGTCTTTGTATGTCCTTGCCACCCAGTTCGATAAAATACAAAAATATTCCAGCGCAGAAGGAACGAAGCCGAAAATTAATAAGCTGGGAGGAAAAGAATGGAACAATACCAAAGCGAAGGTTCGTTCTGCTGTAAAGGATATTGCAGCAGAATTGGTACGGCTTTATGCGGTACGTCAGGCAAAACAAGGCTACCGTTATATGCCAGACACCGTATGGCAGCGAGAGTTTGAAGACGAGTTTGAATTCGAAGAGACTGACGATCAGTTACGGGCCATTGAGGCGGTGAAGGAAGATATGGAGTCTTCAAAAATCATGGATCGTCTTATCTGTGGCGATGTTGGCTTTGGAAAAACAGAAGTTGCCATCCGGGCTGCTTTTAAGGCCGTTCAGGAAGGAAAACAGGTTGCTTTCTTAGTTCCAACCACGATTCTTGCTCAGCAGCATTACAACACTTTCGTACGTCGAATGGCCAACTATCCTGTGGTTGTAAAAATGCTGTCCCGTTTTGTAACTGCCGGTGAGCAGAAAAAAGTCGTTGCAGACATGAAAAAGGGAATGGTGGATATTGTTATTGGAACCCATCGTCTCTTAAGCAAAGACATTGAATTCAAAGACTTAGGTCTATTGATTATAGATGAAGAACAACGCTTCGGCGTTTCTCATAAAGAAAAAATAAAACAGATTCGGAAAGACGTAGATGTTTTGACGTTAAGCGCTACGCCGATTCCGAGGACCCTTCATATGTCTCTGGCGGGCATCCGCGACA
>JAKSRL010000090.1 GCA_024403635.1 Lachnospiraceae bacterium
CCTTTCCGGAGTCTTTAATTAACTGACGGATCTCAATAATCTGGGAAGGGTCAAGACCTACCGTCGGCTCATCTAAGATAATAACCTTCGGGTTTCCAATCAGTGCTTGAGCAAATCCGACTCTCTGTTTATAACCTTTCGAAAGATTTCGGATCATTCGTCCGGATAAATGAGAAATGCCGGTCTGCTGGCAGATTGCTTCAATATGTTCCTTGCGGGCTTTTTTATCTTTCGTAAAGCCCTTAATGTCACAGACATAATCCAGATATTCCATGATTCTCATATCCGTATAGAATGAGAAAATTTCCGGAAGATATCCGATAATTTTTTTGGCCTTATTCGGGTCTTTTAAGAGGTCGTAGCCTCCGATTTTGATACTGCCCTCGGTTGGAGCAATGTATCCCGTAAGACAGTTCATGGTAGTACTTTTTCCGGCGCCGTTCAGACCTAACAGGCCTACGACTTCGCCTTCTTTAATGTTGAAAGAAAGCCCGTCAATGGCTACCTTGTCTCCGTATTTCTTTACCAGATTATTGACTTCAATCAATTTTTTGTTACCTTCTTCATGTTACTATTATTTTTTCATGAGAGACCCCCTCTAAAGATAGAGGGGGTTAATTCTTACATTTCGTCCAAATAGGAAGCACCGATGATTCCTGCATCGTTTCCTAATGTAGCTCTTTCAATCGGAGTAGGTCCTGTAATGTCATAAGCAAAGGTGTATTCCGGCATTCTTTCCCGAATCTTGTTCAGGAAGAAATCGCCTGCGTTAGAAACGCCGCCACCAATTAAAACAACTTCTGGGCGGAAAATATTAATCAGGGATCCAATGCCGTTTGCCAGATACCCAACATAGGTATCTACTACCTGCATTGCTGTTTCATCGCCAGCCTTTGCACATTCAAAAGCGGTCTTTCCGTTTACTTCTCCGTTTTCCAGAACCCATGCATTCATCGCAGATTCCGGATGAACTTCAATTGCTTCTCTGGTTTGACGCATCAGAGCGGTCGCGGAAGCATAAGATTCCAGACAACCGTTCATGCCGCAGGTACAAGGATATCCATCGTGAATCAGAACCATATGACCCAACTCAGCTCCTACACCATTTCCGCCGGAGAATACTTTTCCATTGATGACGATACCGCCACCTACGCCAGTACCTAACGTCAGCATAATAACATGCTTTCTTCCCTTGGCAGCACCAGCTACGGTTTCACCGATAATCGCGCAGTTTGCATCATTTGCGATGAAAACCGGAATCGGAATATATTTCTTCAGTTCGTCTGCCATTGGAACATCTTTCCAATTCGTATTATTGGAAAAGCAAAGACGTCCGGTTTCTGGAACAACAGAACCGGGAGTTCCAATGCCGACACATGGAAAATCGTTAATAGACAGTCCCAACTTTCCGATTACTTCCATCACTGCATCTGCTGTTGCTTTCATGGATTTTTCAAAAGTATCCGGAGTTACTACGTTATGTCTGGCGATAATATTATAGTTTTCGTCTACTACACCAACTTTAATGCTCATTCCGCCAATATCAACGCCGATACGATAATTCATGTTATGATCTCCTTCCTGGAATCAGACACCAACTTTTTTCAGGGTTCCGTCTACGAAAGCTTTTGCTCTCTCGATATCTCCTTCATCCAAATGTTCGATAATCAAAGGGATATTTGGATGAGTTTCCGCCAAACGTTTTACATAAAGGTCATAATTCAAAACGCCCAGTCCTGCAGCCGGAAGCTCAATAGCTCCGGATCCACGGAAGGAATGAGACGCATCTGCATCAATATCTGCATGTTTTTCTGAAGTATCTACTGCCTTCATGATGTCTTTGGCATGAGCGATCTTCATGTAAGGAGCCAGCTTATCAAAGATTTCATTTAATGTTCCATCGATGTTTCCAAAATGAGCCTCATCGAAATAGTTGGTTGGATCGCAGATAAGACCGATGCCTTCGGTTCCTACTTCATCAAACATACGAAGTACCTGATCTACACTTCCGATAACATTATTCACATAGTTTTCTACGATAAAGGTTGCGCCATAATCTCTTGCATAAGCAGTAATATCTTTAATGATTTCAATAGCTTCGTCAAAGACTTTTTCCGAACCATTTCTGTCATCCCATACCCAATCGCTTTCCTCGTTGTACGTACCGGTTTCGCTGGCAACGTATGGGCAGCCTAAATCTCTTGCATAACGGATCATCATTTTTAGATAATCAATGTTTTCCTGTCTCTTAACCGGGTCCGGATGAACAAAGTTCGTGTATGCAGAAATAGCGATGATTGGCAGGTTTGCATCACGGAATTTGTCACGGATCATGTTGGCTTTTTCTTTTGTCAAAGGCTCTTTGGTAGCATCCAAATCCTTAAAAGAAACATCTAACTGAACGCAACTAAAGTCGGAAGCTTTGATTTTTGCAATGGTTTCATCGATTGTATATGGATAATATCCTGTAAAAATACCTGTACTAATCATAGAGTTCTCCTTCCCTTACAGCACTTCTTTTAAATCTACGGTACGTTTCTCTGCAATAGATTTATAGCAGGTTTCTACGCAGGCAATCGTAATGATATTGTCTTTTGCAGAAATTTCCGGCTCCGTGTCGGTTTCGATAGCTCTCATCAGGCTCGCCATGGTCCCCTGGAATGCATCCGGGAACCAAACCGTATTCCATTCCGGAGTAATCCACTGGTTTGGATAGTTCTTAGAAGTAAATCGTAAGGTACTAGGAACTGGGTCTGGATAGAATGGCCATCCAATCGTTCCTTCTGCCATGCCTTCGGTTCCTTCGACTCTCCATTTGATATAAATGTCTTTCTCGCAAGGTTCTTCCGGCCAAGCCCAAACATCATCTAAGCTTGTAGCCATCAGACCATCTGCATAATGGAAGGTGTACTGGGTAATACCGTCTACATGAGGGAATTTGCTTCTAGGGTCCGTACGGCATACGCAGGTGATGCTTTCCGGATTACCAAACAGATAACGGAAAGAATCTACGTGATGGATCCCCATGCCGAAGATTTCCAGTTTGTCATATTCGGTCAGGAACGTCTGCCAATGAGGAATGGCGCGCATCTCAATGGTTGCAACTACGATTTCTCCTAATTCCTTCATATCCAGCAGCTTCTTTAACGCACGCATGGACTGGTCATAACGCATATTGGAGTTAATCGCGATTTTCTTTCCATACTGCTCACCTAAAGCTGCAATTTCTTTTGCACCAGCTAAATCCATAGCAACCGGCTTCTGACAAAGAATACCTTTTACGTTAGGGTTCTTAACAGCTTCTCGAACGATTTCCGGCTGGCAATCTGGTGGATAAGCGATGTCGATAATATCTAAAGTTTCGTCTTTTACCAGTTCCTGCCAGGTATCATAAACTACAGGAATGGCATGCATTTGGGCTACTTCTTCCGCATGAGCTTTCGTCCGGGAAGCAATCGCTACCGGATTGAAACCTGCATTGCGGTAAGAAACCAGATGGCAGTCACGCATAATAAATCCGGAACCGATGCAGCCGATACGGAAATCCTTTTTCTCCGGGAGCTGCGGAATAGTAGCTTCTTCTAATACTTTTTTAATTTTTTCTGCGGTATACATAAGTTTTCCCCCATACTATTTTGTGATTTTGTTTATCGCATGTCTTTTTTTTGAAACGGGTGTGACCAAAAGGGACATCATGGGTAATTACAGTTCCATATCGTCCGTTACTTCCGGAAGAACTAAGGTGCCTTCTGCTTCTCTCTTCATAGCTTCTTCCATGATTGTTTTGGTTCTGGTGCATCCAAATCTGGAAGCACCAACGGCTCTTACTTTCAAAGCAGCGTCTAAAGTACGAACGCCGCCTGCAGCCTTAACCTGCATTCTCTCAGGAGTGTTGGCTCTCATGATCTTCAGGTCATGGATCGTAGCGCCACTTGGAGCATAGCCGGTAGCGGTCTTTGTGAAATCAGCTCCTGCTCTAGTGCAGATTTCGCAAAGTTTTACTTTCTGCTCGTCGTTCAGATATGCGTTTTCAAAGATAACCTTTAATAAGGCTCCCTTTGCATGAGCAGCATCAGCAACCGCTTTGATGTCCGCTTCTACTTTGTCATATTCTCCAGAAAGAGTGAATGCAATATTGTTCACCAAGTCTCCTTCTACGCATCCTTGGTCAATCGCTTTTTCTGTTTCGAAAACTTTGGTTTCGGTCAGGCAGGTTCCATGAGGAAAGCCGATAACTGTAGTAACCTTCGTATCGCAGTCTTTCAGCATTTCGTTTGCCAGTTCAACATCACATGGGCGAACGCATACGCTTACTACGTTATATTCTTTTGCCAGATTTAGTCCATCTACTACTTCCTGCTCGGTAAATGTCGGGTTCAGCAGTGAAAGATCGATCATCATTGCTATGTCTCTAGCTGTTACTTTTTCCATAATACTTTCTCCTTTGCTTCTCTATATTTTTCGGCCACGTTTTGAAGGGATTCCCACGTAAAAGCCAGTTGTTATTTCGTCTGGAAAATGTGCCCATAATTAACAACGATATTATAGTATTTTTTAGGTTGTCTTGCAATTCTTCCCAGCAATTCTTTTCCTAAAAAAGTCCCAATTTTCTATGCTTTTTTTCAGCTTTTTCTAAATTGAAGAAATCTTTATAATAATGTATACTTTATCTATTAAATTTCTTTAAATAAAATTATTTTTTTATGAGGTGAATTATGAAAAAATTAAAAGCATGTGTCGTTGGCGTTGGCTTTATCGGCGTTGCTCATATTGAAGCATTAAGACGTCTGGGAAACGTTGACGTTGTTGCAATCGCAGACCCTGCGGATGCACAGAAAAAAGCAGACGAACTCTGCGTACCAAAAGCATATTCCGATTACAAAGAAATGCTGGACATCGAAAAGCCGGACACCGTACATATCTGCGTTCCAAATAATCTTCACTATGAAATCGCAATGTATGCTATGGAAAGAGGCATTTGTCCTATCTGTGAAAAACCTTTCACCACAACTGTAGAAGAAGCGAGAGAATTGGTTGCTTTCGCAAAAGAGAAAAACATTGTAAACGCAATCAACTTTAACTGCCGTTATTATCCACAGGTAAAACAGATGAAGCACATGATCCAGAACGGAGAGCTGGGCGACCTGTTCACCATCCACGGTGGCTACATTCAGGACTGGCTGTTATTAGACACCGACTACAGCTGGAGATTAGAGTCTGCACAGTCTGGTTCTTCCAGAGCATTCTCCGATATCGGTTCTCACTGGATCGACCTGGTAGAATCTGTTACCGGACAAAAGGTTGTCGAAGTATTAGCAGACTTCGAAATTTTCCACAAAACTCGTAAGAAACCTTTAAAACCAATTGAAACTTATTCCGGCATGTCTCTTCGTCCGGAAGATTATGCGGAAGTTCCAATCGATACCGAAGACTACTGCACCGTTCTCTTCCACTTTGACGGTGGCGCTCATGGTTGCTGCAACATTTCTCAGGTTTACGCTGGACGTAAGAACCAGATGATCGTTTCCATCGGCGGCAGCAAGGCTGCAGTTCATTGGGACAGCGAAGACAGCAACGAACTGTGGATTGGCCACAGAGAGTCTTTCAATGAAAAAGCTACCAAAGATCCTTCTACCTTAAATCCAGAAACCGGTGCTTTCATCAGCTACCCAGGCGGACATGTAGAAGGCTTCCCGGATACGTTCAAACAGCACTTCAAATGCATTTACAAAGCTGTTGAAGAAGGCGATACCGCTAGTCGCGAGTTTGCAACTTTTGAAGATGGTCTCCGTGACATGTTAATCTGTGAAGCTGTTGTTAAGAGTTCCAAAGATAAATGTTGGACAAAGATTGGGGAATAAAATATGTTTAAAATAGGCACTCTCGCCGATTGGTTCGGCGTTGGAATCATTGATGGAATCAAAGAATCCGAAAAATGCGGTGCAACTGGTGTACAGCTTTATGCTGCAGATTCTTTCGATCCAAGAACTGCTTCTCCTGCTTTCATCGCAGAAGTTAAGCAGACCGCCATTGACTGTGGACAGAAAGTAACGGCTCTCTGCTGCGAATTAGGCGGATATGGTCTGGAAAAACCGCAAGATAATCCGGAAAAAATTGATTACCTGAAAAAATGTGCAGATCTGGCAAAGGAATTAGATTGCCCGGTACTTACAACCCACTTAGGCGTTGTTCCAGCGACAAAAGATGATCCGACCTATCAGGTACTGGTGGATGCTTGCAAGGAAATCGCTGCTTATGCCTATCCGCTCGGTGTAACCTTAGCTATCGAAACCGGTCCGGAAAACGCTTGCTTGCTCCGTGGTTTTATAGAAGACTGCGGCGACGGCGTAGGCGTAAACTTCGACCCTGCCAACTTCGTTATGGTAGGCGCAGATGATGAAGTAAATGCAGTACGCATCTTAGGTGACAAAATTGTCCACACCCATGCAAAGGATGGAAAAAATGTAAATAAGATTGCTTCCGCAGATTTCTACCACATGTTCGCAGAAGGCGGACTGGAGTGGATGGCAAAAGCGGATATCTGCGTGGAAACCCCGTTAGGCCAGGGAAATGTTCGTTGGCCAGAGTATTTGAAAGCATTAAAGGAAACTGGTTACGACGGATATTTGACCATCGAGCATGAAGTAGAAGACAAAGCCGATGAGATTCGTGAAGCTGTTGATTTCCTGAAAAAACAAATGGAGGTACTGTAACTATGATGAAATTTGGTTTACATTCTGCAATTCTCCCTGGAATGACTTTTGAAGAATTTATTGACTATGCTGCACAGGTTGGCTTCGAGTGTGCAGAAATCTGTTGCTGGCCGGTAGGCAAAGCAATCCGCCGTTATGCAGGTATTACTCATATCGACATTAACAACTCTGACAACGACAAACTTCTGTACTACAAAAAATATGCAGAAGACAAAGGCGTTGACATTGCGATTTTAGGTTACTATCCAAACCCTCTGGATCCAGAGCAGCAGGAAGTTGCAGTAGGTCATATCAACAAGCTGATTGACGCTGCAGCTACTATGAACGTTAATAAGATTTCTACTTTCATCGGCCGTGATAAGACGAAATGTGTAGAAGA
>JAKSRL010000091.1 GCA_024403635.1 Lachnospiraceae bacterium
ACGCAACCCTAGCAGGGAAGGCTGGATCGGATGGAATAATTACGTCCTTCGGCTCGACCGTGATTTCATATCCTGCTGCACGCACTTTATCGATACACAGATCCACATTATCTGTAGCAAATGCAAAATGCTCAATAACGCCCTGACCAAGCTTATTTTCTGCGTTGGCAAATACTTCAATTAATGCATTTCCTGCATCAAACATAATTCCCATCGCCCAGGTTCTTGCGACTTTAAGTCCCAACACTTCGGTATAAAAACTTACCACATTGTCATATTCTTCTCCACTTTTACATTTCATGCTCACATGATGAATTCCACTAATCACGCCCATCTCTTCAACCTCCTCTTATTGATTGTTGATGTCATTATACAACACTAGTTATCTGTGGAGGAAGAGGGAGTTGCACGTTAAGAAAAAACATATTATTTGCATTTTTGTATCGGAAAATTTGGAAAAGCATTTCCTTTAACCGCATTTTTCGGTTTTCACTGATGTTTTCCCACACGGGACATTTCTTTATATTTCTGGTGGGGGTATAAATGACCTTTTATCCTGATTTTTTAGCTATTTTTTGCTCATTTTCCACACAGAATCCCCTCGGTTCTAGGCCAGTGGGGGCATTTTATGGAAAATTGCCCCCACCAATTTATCAATAACATTCAGCATGTGGGAATTTTACTCTTTTCATGTCTTTTTAGTTAAAAATGCGGTGATTTTTCCCCCACTGGATACGGTTTTACATACATTGTGTGGAGGTGGCCATATATTTGTCAGAAAAACTCTATACTCCTAGAAGGAGGGATTTGAACTCATTCTTCTCCAAAAAACCTTATAAAATCAACGTTTGTAAGGCCTAATTTTAAAAAGTAACAAGAAAGTAACAACATTTTAAGAAAGGAGAAAGCATCGCTGCTGGTACATGGAAAAAGACTTATTTCAAAATAACTATTGACTTTTTAACTGAAATACCGTAACGTAATTTTCCTTGCCTAGAATCAATAAAAAGATTTCTTTTTTTGATGATGGGAAAGAATATGAAATTGTATGCGCAGTAGGCGCCAGCTATTTTCGGGTTCAAAGGAAGGCATACTATGATAGTAACGGAAGAAAACACGGTGAAACATATGTCACGCTAGATTTAAAAGAGCCCAAAATTAACAGTAAGTTTAAAGGCCTAGAAGCTAAAGCTGAACGTAATCGTCTCACACATTTTAGAATGACCTACAGGAAGAGAGGTAATAAGTATGGACACAATTAATGAATATTTAGATTTAAGCCACGAGTATCGCATTTTGGTTCCCAAAGATAAGGTTAGCGAAGAAATTCTTTATAGGGGAGAAATCTATGACATTCAGGACCTTTCCAACTATTTTCATGTTATGGAATTTCATGAAGATGTATACGGATATCTAGAAGATAGATTGTTCGACTTTATAAATATCAAATTGGATATTTTGATTAATATGTACGACGAGGAAATCCTCGAACCTGACCAGATTGATGAAGCGATAACTGTTACAAATGAGAAGATATCTGAAAGCTCCGAAGAAAGATTTACTGATTTAGCCACAGAATTTTTAAATCTACTGATTGAAGCAAAAAACAATAACACAATTGTGGGGTTCTATTTTTGAATAAAAAGGTTTTCTTTCAAGACTTTCTTTTCGAAGGAATTCCCATTGATAAGGATGATAAGCCTGCAGTTGAATTGGAGTATACAGACAATACTGTAATGTGTTCAGTGGTAAATCCATATCAATCCTTTGATTATTATAATGTGGCACTAAATTTTTCAGACCTTGTTGAGATGAGGGACGAATCAGATTGGCTAAATATGCTGAAAAAGATTGACAGTTGCAATACGGTTGTTTTAGTGGACAATATGCCGTTGCAAAACGCAGAACTTGTTCCCTATAAAGAGTTTTATATGAAAACATATTATTATACACTCAAGCAGCATTGTAAAAATTGTTTTGTTTCTATTAGCAGATAAAATTTGTATCATATTAAGGCAAAAAGCCAACAGGGAATATCATAAATAAGTATCCCCTCTCTCGAGTAAAAAAATTCTGAGAAGAATTTGTAAGTTTAAATACCCTATGTTACCAGACCTGGCATCATAGGGTATTTTTCTTCTCCTAAAATTCTATCTATCAAATTCCTTTTATAATTTTTTCATAGCCTCTTTTCATTCGTTATGTGCTTTTTCGTCATATGTTAAAACAGCGAAAGATAAAACATTATTCAAAAGCATTCCAGGGAACAAATGTCCATGAAAGGAGGGGAATTCCCTGCCACTTGGAAATGGAGCAAGGGGGTTCGGAACTGTCTGCTTTTTTTAGTTAAGCATTGAAATTTTGGACGTCAGAAAAATCGAATGGAACTGCTTCAGGTAAAAAACCTTTTATTTGCAAGAAAAAACGTGGCAATCTGTACCCAGGGGTTCAGATTTGTCACGTTGTTCCAGAGAGCGGAGAAGGAGGGATTTGAACCCTCGCGCCGGTTCCCCGACCTACACCCTTAGCAGGGGCGCCTCTTCGGCCACTTGAGTACTTCTCCGAATTCAATACTACGTATGAAATTATGCGTTTTTCACGCAAAGATTATTCTACTAAACTAGACTTGCTTTGTCAATGAAATTCATTCTACCAATCCATATTTCACTTTAATACGGTCCAGTTTTTCCAACATTGGTTCTGCTCCAAACCACAACGGTTGTGTGGTTTTTAAAAAATGCAAAAAACAGAGCTATTCTCTTCTTAATTATTTTAAGCTTACAGCTGTACCGATTTTTTAATTTCTTCCACCCGTACTGGTTTGGAATTATTAATTACAATCCGCAGTTCTCCATAATTAATGTTACGCATAATATCAATTACTTTTTGCTCCTGCTCGGAAAGCAGAACTACTTTCTTTTTGTCTTCCATTTTTTTCTCCCTAAAAATAAAAACTTGCGGCATTTCTGCCGCACGAAAAAAATGAAAAAGTGCGGAAAAACCCGCACCTAAAAAACACTGAAGTTTCCGGTGACGGCAGAAACTTTTGGCTATCCCGGACGATCTGACTTAACTTCAAAAAAGTATCACAGTGACCCACTCGCGGAGCTTCTCACTCCATTCCTCCTTTTCCTTTCGGTAACGGATAACCAATTCTTATTCAATTCGTTTCGTATGTTAACACAATCCCTTTTTTAAGTCAAATTATTTACAACGGACCGTACATAAGGGCTTTTTTACGCCTCTGCCCAACTGAAAAAAACGTTCTTTAATGCCGGATACAGCAAATGATATTCCTGGTAGCGTTTCTCGTATAATGCTGCCAGACCCGCATCCGGTTCAACGGTTTTTGTAACTTTTACCATAGCATCACATGCTGCCTCAATACTGTCGTATTCGCCTGCTGCCACCATTGCCAACATGGCTGCCCCGAAGCCCGGTCCTTGCTCCGTCTGAAGAATATCCAGCTTAATATTCAGCACAGCTGCGATGATTTTTCTCCACAACTCACTTTTTGCTCCACCGCCACATAAGTTGCTTCGCTCTATTTTTAATCCCAAGGCTTTTGCTGCCTCAATGCTGTCACGAAGGGCGAAAGCTACGCCTTCGAAAACTGCCTGAGTCAGTTCTTCTCTCTTGGTGTCCAGGGTCATGCCTATAAATGCGGCTCTGGCATTGGCATCATTAATTGGACTTCTCTCACCCATTAGATATGGCAAGAAATAAATCAAATTCTTTCCTAATGCACTTTCGTCAATTTTCGCCTGTTCGCCATTATAGTCTTCCGTACCAAAAATATCTTCCATAAGCCACTTATTGCAGCTGGCACAGGAAAGCATGCATCCCATGAGATGATATTTTCCATTCGCATGCGCAAAGGAATGAAGACTGTTGTTATCATCTACGCGGAATGCATTCTGGGAAATAAAAACGGTTCCGCTGGTTCCTAAAGAGATGTTGCAGCTTCCTTCTTTTATGGTTCCCGTACCAATGGCTGCTGCCGCATTATCGCCAGCTCCTGCAATAACAAAAACATCGCTGTTCAGTCCCAGTTCTGCTGCCACTTTTGGAAGAAGAGTTCCCACTTTGTCTGCAGATTCGAAAATCTTCGGCATCTGTTCTTCTTTTAAAGAACAAATCTCCAGCATTTCTTTGGACCAGGTCTTATGTTCCACATCGAAAAGAAGCATACCGGAAGCATCCGAAACATCGGTGCAATGAACGCCGGTAAGTACATAGTTCATATAGTCTTTTGGAAGCATAACTTTTTCAATCCGGTTGAAGAGTTCTGGTTCATTTTCTTTGACCCAAAGAACCTTTGGAGCCGTAAATCCAGCGAAGGCAATGTTTCCCGTGTATTGGCTCAGCTTGCCTTTTCCGATTTCTCCGTTTAGGAACTGAACCTGTTGTTCTGTTCTTCCATCGTTCCATAAAATCGCTGGGCGAAGGACCCGGTCTTCCTTATCCAAAATAACCAGTCCATGCATTTGGCCGCCTAAACCGATGCCGGCTACCTGACTTTTATCAATATCGGCTGTCAGTTCTTTTACGCCAGCAAAAGTATTTATTACCCAATTTTCCGGAGCCTGCTCGCTCCATCCCGGATTCGGATAATCACATGGATATTCTTTAGATACTTCATTGACAATGTTTCCTTTTTCATCTACTAACAGAAGTTTTACAGATGATGTTCCCAGATCGATTCCTATGTATAACATAATTCTCCTCAAAAAAGGGCAAGCCGCTGGCAATCGCCAACGGCTTACCAAAGATACTAATTATAAGCTTAACATTACCTGATTAATTACAGACTCTAAGTATTCCTGCTCGCCGCTGATGTTGGTGGTTACATCTCCCATCTTCTCAGCATAAGCAGCTAAGGATTCAAAGTTCTCGTTACCATCAATAATGCTCTTTCCAATGCCAGTTGTCCAGCTAGCATACCGGTTCGCTACAAACTCATCAATCCGTCCATCTTCAATTAATTTATCTGCGATTAAATAACCTAAAGCAAAAGTATCCATACCGATGATATGGCCGATTGCAGTATCTTCTAAGCGGTAAGAACCTCTACGTTGTTTTGCGTCGAAATTTAATCCACCGTTAGTAAATCCGCCATTTTTGATTACTTCGTACATACCTAAAGCTGCGGTATAAATGTTTGTTGGGAACTGATCGGTATCCCAGCCTAACAATTCATCGCCCTGGTTTGCATCGATAGAACCGAACATTCCGTTTACTCTGGCAACACGAAGCTCGTGCTGGAAGGTATGTCCTGCTAAAGTAGCATGGTTTGCTTCGATGTTCATTTTGAATCTATCGGTTAAATCATATTTTCTTAAGAAGCCGATAGCGGTTGCTGCATCGAAATCATACTGATGTTTTGTAGGCTCCTTTGGCTTAGGTTCGATGTAGAAATCGCCCTTAAAACCGATCTTGTCCGCGTAATCACAAGCCATATGAAGAAGGCGGGCCATGTTGTCTAATTCCAGACCCATATCCGTATTTAATAAGGTTTCATAGCCTTCTCTTCCGCCCCAGAATACATATCCGTTGGCACCAAATTTTACGGTCAGTTCCATCGCTTTTTTAATCTGAGCTGCTACGAAAGCGAATACATCAGCGTTTGGAGCGGTGCCAGCGCCGTGCATGTAACGCGGGTTATTGAAACAGTTTGCGGTTCCCCATAAGCAATTGATTCCGAATTCTTTCTGTTTGTCTACGATAATGTCAGAAATAACATCCAGTCTTTCGTTGCTTTCTGCAATGGTTGCGCCTTCCGGAGCTAAATCTCTGTCATGGAAGCAGAAGTATTTGATTCCCAGCTTATTCATGAATTCAAATCCAGCATCAACCTTTGCCTTTGCAAGGTCCATTGGATCGTTTGTGCCAAAGCCTTTATCCATAGTTCCAACGCCGAACATATCGGTACCATCTGCGCCAAGCGTATGCCACCAAGCCATAGCAAATTTCAGCTGCTCTTCTAAAGTTTTACCTCTGACGATTTTCTTCGGGTCATAAAATTTATACGCAAATTTGTTTTTGCTGTCAGGTCCTTCGTATTTTACTTCTGGTACGTTCTCAAAATATTTTTCCATTGTTGATCTCCTTTATTTTTTCTTTCCGGTACCTGCTACACTGTACCCGAATTTTCCAATTTTCTCACCTAACTTGCAATACTCTCCGTGATTATAAGCAATCAGGTTCATCTTACCCATATCGCACAGACCTTTTTCGTCCATGTATTTTCCATCAACGGAAACTGCTGTTACTTCCGCGATAAACATGTCATGGCTTCCCAGTTCCAGTATCTGTTTTACTTTACATTCCAGACTTACCGGACATTCTTCAATGCTTGGAGCATCTACCGTTTTCGATGGGACGGCAGTCAGATTCATTTCTTTGAATTTATCAAAATCTCTTCCGGATTTTACTCCGCACCAATCCATAGCTTTGGCAGTGTCCTCATTCACAAGATTAATAACGAATTCTTTGGTGTCCGAAAGGATGGCATGGGAAAATCGTTCTTTACGGACAGAAATACTTACCATGACCGGATCGGAGCAAACCGTTCCTACCCATGCTAATGTGATGATGTTGGGCGTTTCTCCTTCTCTGCCACAGCTGACCATAACTGCCGGGAGCGGATATAACATATTGCCTGGTTTCCAATATTCTCTGGCCATAACTCCTCCTGTTTTACTTGAATTCTATATTTTCAACTTCCACATGGAACTGTGCTTTTAATTTTTTCAGAGTCTCTGGGTCTTTTAATCTTTCCGGATCATTTACCCGGATGGACTCATAATTTAAGAAAAACGCAAACCAATGTGCCTGTCCACTGACATCATATACATCGCTTGGTTCTAACGCAGTAATTGTAAACGGAGCCAGCATTGGAACATTGATAATGCTCTCGCTGGTAACAATATATTCTTCTCCGAACAGGGTCAGTTTTACTTTTCCTTCCCGAACATAAAACTGCTCTCTCAGACTATGGTATTTATAGCTCATAGAAAAACCTGGTTCCATTTGTGCCAAAACTAATTCACAAACACCAGCATTTTCGCATCT
>JAKSRL010000092.1 GCA_024403635.1 Lachnospiraceae bacterium
ACAGTTCGCGTTCTTGTATTTGCAAAAGGCGAAAAAGAAAAAGAAGCTTTGGAAGCTGGCGCAGATTTCGTAGGCGCTGAGGAATTAATTCCTAAGATTCAGAAAGAAAACTGGTTTGAGTACGACGTAGTAGTAGCAACTCCTGACATGATGAGCGTTGTTGGTCGTCTTGGTAAAGTATTAGGACCGAAAGGCTTAATGCCAAACCCAAAGGCTGGAACAGTTACTATGGACGTTGCAAAGGCTATCAAAGATATTAAAGCTGGTAAAATCGAGTACAGATTAGACAAAGCGAATATCATCCACTGCCCAATCGGAAAGAAATCTTTCTCAGTAGAGCAGTTAGAAGAAAACTTCAAGGCTCTTACCGATGCCATCATTAAAGCTCGTCCAGCAGCTTTAAAAGGAACTTACCTTAAAAGCATCGTTGTAGCTTCTACCATGGGCCCTGGCATTAAGATCAATGCTACAAAGGTAACGAACTAATCGAATTTGTCATTGACAGGTTTTCTGTCATATGATAAATATATAAATTGCCGAAGACAGTAGGTGGAAAGCGTTTCGGCGCGGACCGTAAAGAGAAATCACCTACCGAGGATTTGATGAGTATTTTAAGTCCCTCTCTGTCTTCTTTGGCAGAGAGGGTTTTTCGATATTAAAACTCCTCTGATAATCGGCAGTAATCTAACAAGGAGGAAACAAAATGGCAAAAGTTGAACAGAAACAGCCAATCATTGCTGAAATCAGTGAACAACTTAATGGCGCAAATGCAGCTGTTCTCGTAGATTACCGTGGACTTACTGTTGAGCAGGATACAGCTCTTCGTAAACAGTTAAGAGAAGCAGGAATCGTATACAAAGTATACAAGAACACAATGATTAACTTCGCAATTAAGGATACTGAATTCGAAGGACTGGCACAGCACCTGGAAGGCCCTACAGCGATTGCTATTTCCAAAGGAGACGCTACAGCACCTGCAAGAATTATTGCACAGTTCGCTAAAACAGCTCCTAACCTGGAAATGAAGGCCGGCGTTGTAGAGGGTAACTACTACGGAGCTGATGATATCAAGGCAGTTGCAGATATCCCAGCAAGAGAAGTATTACTTTCCAGATTGTTTGGCAGCATGCAGTCACCTATCGCTAACCTGGCTCGCGTTCTTAATCAGATCGCAGAAAATGGTGGAGCAGGTGCACCAGCAGAAGAAGTAGTTGAAGTTGTTGAAGTAGTAGAGGCAGAGGTCGAAGCACCTGCAGCCGAATAATTATTAGGAGGAAATTAAAATGGCAAAATTAACAACAGAAGAATTTATCGCAGCAATCAAAGAGCTTAGCGTATTAGAATTAAATGAATTAGTAAAAGCTTGTGAAGCAGAATTCGGCGTAAGTGCAGCAGCAGGTGTTGTTGTAGCAGCAGCTGGCCCAGCAGAAGAAGTTGAAGAAAAGACAGAATTCGACGTTGAATTAACAGAAATCGGTCCTAACAAAGTTAAAGTTATCAAAGTTGTTCGTGATAACACAGGTCTTGGACTTAAAGAAGCTAAAGAACTCGTTGACAAAGCTCCTTCCATCATCAAAGAAGGCATCTCTAAACCAGAAGCAGAAGATCTCGTTAAACAGCTCGAAGCAGAAGGTGCTAAAGGTACAATCAAATAATTTATTTCAAATAAATTTTAATTGTAAGGCAGACTCCATGAATTCATGGAGTCTGTTTTTGCGTCAGCGACGAGGAAAGTGCAGTATGGCTTGGCTCAAACACATTTGACGACCGCAAGGCAATCCCGAAACGCCGCCCTGTGCGGCTTTCGGCAATTGTATAAGGGGCTTTTAAACGAGAATGGAACAAAAGACCGTATATATCAATAAAAAAAGATTGAATAAATCAGTAAAAATCACTAAAATATATTAAATAAAAATGTATGTTGAAGTATTTGTGTAATTTTTGATACAATTGTTCAAATTTATTCATGGAGGGACAAAGATATGAGCAGACTAACATTGTCTACACAAAATCAAGTAGAATCCACCCTTGAAGGCATTTATAACTATATGGAACACCATTTGAAATTCAGCCCTCAGGACACATGCCCGATTGATATAACCGGAGCCTTTTTAAGATTATATATGACCCAGAGCTGTGGAAAATGTACATCCTGCCGTTCCGGACTTCCGCAGCTGAGCTACCTGTTAGATTCCGTTCTTCAGGAAAAAGCAACCTTAGAAACCGTTAATGAAATCGAGCGTCTGGCAGACATTATTACAGAATCTGCGGATTGCGTGATTGGATCCGAAGCTGCGAAGATGGTTGCGAAAGCAATTAAAGGATTTCGTGACGATTTTGTTTCCCATATTGAAAATCATGTATGTCTGGCTGAACGTACGGACAGCATTCCTTGTGTTGCCCATTGTCCGGCACATGTAAATATTCCTGGATATATCGCTTTAGTAAATGACGAACGCTATGAAGACGCTGTTAAATTAATTACCAACGATAATCCATTCCCGGTTGTATGTGCTTTAATCTGCGAGCATCCATGCGAGGCTCGATGCCGAAGAAGCTTGTTAGATGCACCGGTAAATATCCGTGGTTTAAAACGTACGGCGATTGAAAAAGCTACCAGAGTTATTCCGCCGGAGAGACTTCCGGAAACAGGAAAGAAGATTGCTGTAGTTGGCGGAGGTCCGTCTGGACTTACGGTTGCTTTCTATCTGCAACTTATGGGACATCAGGTAACCGTTTTTGAAAGACATAAACAGTTAGGCGGAATGCTGGTTTACGGAATTCCAGCTTACCGACTCCCTAGAAATTATCTGAAGAGAGATGTTGATGCGATTCTTTCTACCGGTGTAGAAGTGAAACTGAACACCAACGTAGGCGTTGGCGAATATTCCATCGACAACTTAAGAAAACAGTATGATGCGGTATATGTTTCCATCGGTGCGCATCAGGCAAAAGATATCGGTATTGAAGGAGAAGATGCAGAGGGCGTCATCTCCGCGGTTGATTTCCTTGGAAAAATAGGTGACGAGGAAAGGATCGATTTCACAGGAAAGAACGTATGCGTCGTTGGCGGCGGAAACGTTGCTATGGATTGTACTCGTTCCGCCATCCGTTGTGGAGCAAAATCCGTATCCGTTATTTATAGAAGAAGACGGGAAGATATGACCGCTCTTCCAGAAGAAATCGAAGGAGCCATCGCAGAAGGTGCTCATTTAATCGACCTTCATGCTCCGCTGAAAATTGAAACGGACGAAAATAATAAGGTCGTTGCTTTCTGGGCAAGACCGAACATGGTTAGTAAGATTAAACATAGCCGTATGAATCCAGTAGAATCTGGTATGGATGATGTTCGTTTTGAATGCGACATTGTCATCAAGGCTATCGGTCAGGGAACGGATACTTCCGGCTTTGACGAGACTGGTATTCCGCTGGAGAGAGGCCTGATCAAGGCTGACAACGTAACTTCCATCGACGAAATTCCTGGAGTATTCGCCGGAGGCGATTGCGTAACCGGACCAAAGACCGCAATTTTAGCGATTGCAGCCGGAAAAGTTGCCGCTGCAAATATTGATGAATATTTAGGCTACCATCATGTAGTACAAAGAGAAATCGATATTCCGGAAGTAGAACTGAAGAACCGGGAATACTGCGGAAGAGTCGATATGTCCGAAAGACTGCCGGAAGAAAGAAAGCATGACTTCCAGCTCATGGAAAAAGCTATGACCGATAAGGAGGCAAAACAGGAGGCCGGCAGATGCTTGCGGTGTGACCACTTTAACTGTGGAATAATCAAAGGAGGTCGTAAAGCATGGTAAATTTAATTATCGACGGTAGGAATGTTCAGGTCGAAGAAGGAACCTCCATTTTAGAAGCAGCAAAAAGAGTTGGTGTTAAAATTCCAACGTTATGTTACCTGAAAGGTGTCAATGAAATTGGTGCCTGCAGAGCTTGTCTGGTAGAAATCGAAGGGATTGACCGTCTGGTTGCATCCTGCGACAACGTATGCACCGAAGGCATGGTGGTCCATACCAACACAGCAAGAGTTTTCGAAGCCAGAAGAACCAACGTAGAGTTGCTGTTAAGCCAGCACCGGGTAGAATGTCCTTCCTGCGAAAGAAACGAGACCTGCCAGCTGAAAAAAGTTGCCTATGACATGGGTGCGAGAAGTACCGATTCTTATAAAAACGAATACATTCTGATTGAATGGGAAAAGAATGTTCCAATTATCCGCGACGAAAGCAAATGTATTAAGTGCTACCGTTGCGTATCGGAGTGCGAGAAAGTTCAGACCGTGAATATTTGGGACATGATCGGATCCGGTACTCATACGTCGGTTGGCGTACAGAATCATGTAAAGCTTTCCGACTCTGGCTGTGTTTTCTGTGGCCAGTGCGTAACTCATTGCCCAACGAATGCTCTTTCTGTCCGCAACGATATTTCAAAAGTTGGCGGATTTAACGGAGGCTTAAATAATCCGGAAAAAGTAACCGTTGTTCAGATTGCGCCTGCAGTAAGAACTGCATGGGGCGAAGACTTCGGACTTTCTCCAGAACAGGCAAACGAAAAAGTTCTGGCAGCCGTATTAAGAAGAATTGGTTTTGATTATGTTTTCGATACAAACTTCTCAGCGGACCTGACCATTATGGAAGAAGGCACAGAATTTTTGGAGAGATTTACTCATAAAGACCAGTATCCATGGCCAATGTTCACTTCCTGCTGTCCTGGCTGGGTAAGATTTGTAAAGACTCAGTTCCCGGAATTCACAGGAAATCTTTCCACTGCCAAGTCTCCACAGCAGATGTTTGGCGCGGTAACCAAAACCTACTTTGCAGAAAACATCGGAGTTGCTCCGGAGAATATTTACTGCGTATCCATTATGCCATGTTCTGCAAAGAAAGCAGAAATGGAAATTCCAAACATTAACGATGCAGCAGAAGGCGTAAAAGATGTAGACTGCGTTCTTACCACAAGAGAACTGTGCAGACTGATCAAGGCAAAAAATATTGATGTAGCTGCCATTGAGGAAGAAGAATTCGATTCTCCATTAGGAACGGGCTCTGGCGCAGCAGTTATTTTCGGAGCTACCGGCGGCGTTATGGAGGCAGCATTAAGAACCTGCTACTACATTCTGACCGGAGAAAATCCGAATGCAGATGAAACCTTTAAGGCTGTAAGAGCTTCGAACTCTGACAAACCATGGGTTGAAGCGGAGTACAATGTAGCCGGAAACATCGTGAAGGCAGCAGTTGTTAACAGCCTTGGAAATACCAGAAAACTTTTGAATGCCATTAAAGACGGTGAAGTAGAATATGACTTTGTAGAAGTCATGGCTTGCCCGGGCGGCTGCGTAGGCGGTGGCGGACAGCCAATCCACTACAATGAAGAGTGGGCAGCAGACCGCGCAAAAGTTGTTTACAATTACGACGCAAAGAACGTATTACGATTCTCTCATGAGAACCCGGAAATACAGACGTTGTATGCAGACTTCTTGAAAGAGCCATGCTCCGAACGGTCTCATCACCTGCTTCATACGGATCACTTCGGCTGGGAAGCGAAGTGGGAAGCAAAAGACGATAACTAATGTATTATGCACCAGGGAGTGTTATAATAAATAAAAACCGGCTACAGTCGGTGTAAAGAAGAAACAAAAAGAAAAACAATATGTTTAGGAGGATTTACAATGCAGGAAGTTCATGATTTTATTAAGGCTTGTGGAACTTATTATTTAGCAACAGTTGAAGGCGACCAGCCACGTCTGCGTCCTTTTGGCACAATCAACATTTTCGAAGACAAATTATACATCCAGACAGGTAAGATCAAACCTACTTACAAACAGCTTATCGCGAATCCAAAGGCAGAACTTTGCTGCTTCAAAGATGGCACATGGTTAAGACTTGCTGGTGAACTTATTCCTGACGAGAGAGTAGAAGCTAAGAAGGATATGCTGGACAAGAGCCCGAACTTAAGAAGCATGTATGATGAGAACGACGACAATTGCATCGTATTCTATTTCCAGAATGCAACAGCTACTTTCTCATCCTTTACATCTGAGCCAAAGGTTATCACTTTCTAATTGAAGAGAAGGAACTGGATTTGATCCAAAAAGTTTAACGGCGGGAACGAAAGTTCCCGCTTTTTTTATACACTTGACAGTCGCAGTACAGTCCCGAAGAAAAGTGTACAAAAAATCATCCAAATTAACGCTTGACGCCTTTTGGACGTTGTGTTAAAGTATACGTTGCACTATTGTGGAAAAGTGGTCTTTTTCTGCACGCAATTTTTTGGAAAACAACGAAAAATAGCGATTTTTCATAGGTTTTCAGTCGGAAAAAAGCTTGAAAAATCAGCAAAAGTTTGAAATTTCTGTGAAAAGTGCAATTTGACCCACAAAAATATCAAAAGGAGTGATCAATTTAATGGAGAAAAACAGAATTCGTTCCGTAAAATACGGCAAGGGAATCCGGATGAGTTATTCCAAGCAGGAAGAAGTTCTGGAAATGCCGAATCTGATTGAAATTCAGAAGGCTTCCTATGACTGGTTTATTACCAGCGGTCTGAAAGAGGTATTTGCAGATATTTCCCCAATTGAGGATTTTAATCAGTCCCTTAGCCTGGAGTTTGTTGATTTCCGCATTGCTTATGATGAAATCAAATATACCATTGAAGAATGTAAAGAACGGGATGCAACCTATGCCGCTCCTTTAAAAGTTAAGGTTCGCCTTAGCAATAAAGAAACAGGTGAAATCAGCGAGCATGAACTCTTCATGGGTGACATGCCTCTGATGACAGAAACTGGTACATTCGTAATCAACGGTGCTGAACGTGTTATCGTTTCACAGTTGGTTCGTTCCCCTGGTATCTATTTCACTCTCAGCCATGACAAATTAGGTAAAGAGCTCTACGCTTGCAACGTTATTCCTAACAGAGGTGCATGG
>JAKSRL010000093.1 GCA_024403635.1 Lachnospiraceae bacterium
TTCTTCGCTGGTATGGCCGGCGTACTTTATGGCTCCACGATTGGTACCATCCGTCAGGAGACCTTCTCTTATAACTACTCTATCGAAATTCTGGTTATGGTAGTTTTAGGAGGTATGGGATCCATCAACGGTTCTATGATTGCAGCAGCAGTTATCACTTACTTAAATATTGTTCTGCAACAGCAGTTATCCGGTGCGTTAGCACCTGTTAAAAATATTGTTTACGCATTAATTCTGATTGTCATCGTTATCTTTAGTAACGCACCAGCAATGAAGAGTTTCCGTGAGAAGTTTAATCCGAAAAAGCTATTCAGGCGAAAGCCGAAAGCTCCGGAAGTTGTAGAAGCAACCGAGCGTAAGGATGAAGCAAAATGGGATCGAATCCCTACAAAGATCAACATGGATGAGGTATTAAGTGCTGATACCAGATCCAATTATGCGGATGCTCCGGTTCCTCCGGGAGCAGATGTCGTTCCAATGGAGCGGTCAAAAGATGAAATGTATCGGCCGATAGAATCTGGAAAGGAGGAGAAGTAAAAATGTCAGAATATATTTTAGAGACAAAAGACTTAGGAATCTCCTTCGGTGGTCTGAAAGCCGTTCAAAATGCAAATATTAAAATTAAAAAAGGACAGATTTATGGTATGGTAGGTCCAAACGGTGCTGGAAAAACTACTGTATTCAATATGCTGACCGGCGTATATCTTCCTACCACAGGAACCTTCTACCTGGATGGAGAAGAACTGAAAGGAAAAACTCAGGAACAGATTAACCATAAGGGAATCGCAAGAACGTTCCAGAACATTCGTCTGTTCAGCAACATGTCCGTAATCCGAAACGTTATGGTTGGACTACACAACCAGCCACAGTATAAATGCAATTTCTTAACCAGTATGTTTCGTCTGCCAAAACATTTCAAAACAGAAAAGGCAATGCAAGAACATGCTCGTAAAATTTTGAAAGTTTTTGGACTGGATGAAGAAAGAAATAATTTAGCATGCAACCTTCCTTATGGTAAGCAGAGAAAATTGGAAATTGCCAGAGCTTTAGCTACAAATCCAAAACTTCTTCTTTTGGATGAGCCTGCAGCTGGTATGAATCCACAGGAAACAGCGGATCTGGTAAGAATCGTTAAGAAAATTCGTGATGAATTCGATTTAACCGTTCTCTTAATCGAGCATGATATGAAATTCGTATCCGGTCTTTGTGAAGAACTGACCGTTCTGAACTTTGGTACCGTATTGGCACAGGGTAAAACAGAGGATTGTCTGAACGATCCGGAAGTTATCAAAGCATACATTGGAGGTTGATCATATGGCATTATTAGAAGTAAAAGACCTTCAGGTTTATTATGGAGTAATTCAGGCCCTTAAAGGAATCAGTTTTGAAGTAAACGAAGGCGAGATCGTAACCCTGATCGGTGCCAATGGTGCAGGAAAAACTACAACCATGCAGACCGTTATTGGACTCATTCCTTCTAAAGGTGGTTCAATTATATATGAAGGCACAGATATCACAAAGTACCCATCGCATAAAATCGTAGGTATGGGTATGAGCCAGGTTCCAGAAGGAAGACGTATTTTCCAGGAACTGACGGTATATGATAATCTGATGTTAGGCGCATATCTGGTAAAGGACGCGAATGTAATTAAAGAGAGAATCGAGAACTGTTTCGAACAGTTCCCAATCTTGCAGGAAAGAAGAAATCAGATTGCAGGAACCTTATCCGGTGGTGAGCAACAGATGTTGGCAATGAGCCGTGCTCTTATGGCAAATCCGAAGCTGTTAATGTTGGATGAGCCTTCCATGGGTCTTTCCCCATTGCTGGTTAGCCAGGTATTTGACATCATCAAAGACATGAACAAGAGAGGTATTACCATTCTTTTGGTTGAGCAGAACGCTGAGAAGGCTTTAGCTATTGCAGACCGGGCTTACGTTTTGGCGAATGGAGAAATTACCCATCAGGGTACTGGCGCAGAACTGGCAGGTTCTGAAGAAATCAAGAAAGCTTACTTAGGTGGCTGATGAGTATTATTGATTGTAAAAATTTATCTGTATCCTATGAAGGAAAAACGATAGTTTCCGACGTTTCTTTTAGTATCAACGCCGGAGACTATTTGTGTATTCTTGGAGAAAATGGATCTGGTAAAACTACGCTGATGAAAACGCTTTTGGGACTGAAAAAACCAGACAAAGGACAAGTCCTTTTTGGTGACGGTTGCAGCGTTGGAAAAAGCGCAGATGGTTCCTGTAAGAGAGTTCATAAAATTGGCTATTTGCCACAGCAGACAAATTTTCAAAAGGACTTTCCGGCGACTGTTATGGAAATCGTTTTATCCGGAACCTTAAATGGAAAAGGATTCAAGCCGTTCTATACAAAAGAAGATAAGAAAAAAGCGCTGAGCGCTATGGAAAGCCTGGGAATTTCCGACTTGAAAAAAGCTTCTTATATGGAGCTTTCCGGAGGACAGCAGCAGAGAGTACTTTTAGCCCGGGCCCTTTGTTCCACGCAGGATATTTTATTTCTGGATGAACCTGTAGCCGGACTAGATCCGAAAGTAACTCTCGACATGTATGAAATCATCCGGACCTTGAATGAAATCGGAATCACCATTGTTATGATTTCCCATGACATCGAGGCCGCTTTAGAATATTCCAATCATGTGCTTCATCTGAATAAGGACATGGACTTCTTCGGAACTACCGAGGAGTATCGACATACGGAACTGTGCGAACACTATCTGTGCCACATTCCGGGACATTTGAATCATGATGATAATTGTGAAATCTGCAACGAGCAGGAACATCTGTTAGGTCATACTCATGAGCATATGCATGACCATAACTGTGAAATCTGCGAGGAGGCTCATGAGACAGAGATGAAGGAAGCAGGACAGGAGGAGAATCATGTTTAGAGTATTTGCTGAAATTTTCTCCTATCCGTTTATGGTGCGAGCCATTGTCTGCGGTATTCTGATTTCCTTGTGTGCGGCAGTGATGGGTGTCAGCTTGGTGTTGAAGCGCTATTCTATGATTGGAGATGGTCTGAGCCATGTAGGCTTTGGTGCGTTGGCAGTAGCTACGGCCTTTCATTGGGCCCCAATGGCAGTCTCCATTCCAGTTGTAATTATTGCAGCCTTTTTCTTGTTGCGACTCAATGAAAATACCAGAATCAAAGGAGATGCAGCCATTGCCTTGATTTCTACGGGCGCTTTAGCCATCGGTATTTTAGTTGTTTCTTTGACAACGGGTGTAAATATCGACATTTATAATTACATGTTTGGCAGCATTCTGGCCATCGATATGGAAAACCTTTGGCTTTCCATTATTCTTTGTCTTGTCGTAATCGTTCTCTTCGTTCTTTTCTACAACCGGATTTTTGCCGTTACGTTCGACGAGAATTTTGCAAAAGCTACCCAGATGCGGTCCGGAATTTACAATATGCTGATTGCCTTGTTGACAGCAGTCACGATTGTTCTGGGAATGAGACTGATGGGAGCATTATTAATTTCTGCTCTTATTATTTTCCCGGCCCTGACCTCTATGCGGGTGTTCAAGAATTATAAAAAAGTTACAATCTGTGCAGCTATCTTGGCAGTGGTTTGTTTTGTCGTTGGAATTTTCCTTTCGTACATCATTGCCACACCGGTGGGTGCAACCGTAGTCGTTATTAATATTATTGCATTTATTATTTTCTATATTGTGGGGAAATTGAAAAAATGATCCGAGCTTATATTTTAAACAGAAATCAATTGGAAAATATTGTATACGACCCTTCTGTTTTTTCAGAAGGCCGTTTGCAGAAAATAGAAAAAGTAAAACAGGAAGACGATAAGCAGCTTTCTGCAGCAGTAGAACTTCTGCTCATCTATGGCATAAAGCAGTTGGATGAAGAAGTTGCCCTTCCCCTTCAGATTAAGGAAGAAGAATCTGGCAATTTATTACTGGAATCCAAAGTAAAAGTGGACGGTAAGGAACAGCCACTGTATTTTAATCTTTCTCATTCTAAAGAGTATGCAGCCTGTGTAATTTCCGATGAGCCAGTTGGCATCGATATTGAATGCGTGAAGACAAGAGATGTAGAACATATGGACAAAATTCTTCATGAGCAGGAATATTTGGTTTTAAGTTTTGTTACCAATCCGGAAGAGAAGAAAAAATATTTCTATGAGTGCTGGGTAACGAAAGAAAGTTATTTGAAGAATTTGGGATGTGGTCTGGTAATTCGTCCGGGCGAGTTCATGGTCAGCGAAGACAAGATGGAAACCCAGCGCGCAGATTTAAAGAAGCGCTATGTCCATGTTTATAAGTCAAATGAAATAGAGAATGCAGATTGGAAATTTGACAACAGTTATCGAATGGCAATCTGTACCAAGAGAAAACAGGAAGATGCGAAAGTAGTGCTTCTGACAGCAGAGAATTTTAACGGATTGTTTTAAAAAAAGAGGTAATGTAAGGCGGGAAGAAAATCCCGCCTTTATAATATTTATTTTCTTTTTTGTGTAGGAGCAGTAGTTCTACGCTTTTTCTTTTTCGATGGAGAGACGATCATCAATAGAATAATTACAATCAGTACGAAGATGATGACATATAATGGACTGATAGTATACACGTTGATGAAAGACGCTTTTCGGGAAGTCAGCGCATCATTTTGATATATGTTGATGCTACCCAGTTCATGGTCTGCATAGGAATAATCGATTGTGGCAAACAGCTTTTTCTCGCTACCTTTCAAAGCAGCTTCCTTTTCTTCTTCGGACATATCTTCTGCAAAACGAATATCGGAATCATAGTTTTCCAGGGCCATGTTGTTGATGGTCAGAATACGGCCGGAAGGATCCAGTTCCAGCTTCGCCTGCGGAGAAACATAAGAGAAGCGGCTCTCTTCCAGGGAAATGTTGTGCATACCGAAGTGGCTATAAATGAAATTTACTAAGTTTTTTGCTTCCATAAAGATGCCAGTGTAGTCGCCCCAGAATTGGACAATGACGATTGGCATATTATTTTTCTTTGCAAAGGTAACCAGGCATCGGCCAGCCTCGTCTAAGTAACCGGTCTTGCCACCGATAACGTCAGGCGTAAAAGCATCGGAATCTGGATCAATGCAAAGATTCCAGTTTGAGAACTTTCGCTTATCGTGTTTATTGGTTGGCCCCATGGAATAGGTAAAGGTGCTGATGAGGTCGATAAAAGTAGAATTTTTATAAGCCGCCTTTGCAATCAAAGACATGTCACGGGCGGTGGTGTAATGATTCTCATCAAAAAGACCGGATGGATTTACGAAATGGGAGTTGGTGCATCCCAGTTCGGCGGCCTTCGCGTTCATCATGTCCGCGAATCCTTCGATAGAACCACCAACATGCTCAGCAATGGCCATGGCGCAATCGTTTCCGGAAGCCAGCATTAACCCGTAAAGACAGTCTTTCAAGGACATTTCTTCGCCTACTTCTGATTTAATCGTGGTCGCAGCTTCTTCCAGATCCAAAGCACGTTCGGAGAATACAACGGTTTCATCCAAAGAACAGTTTTCCAGAGCTAGAAGGCAAGTCAGAATTTTCGTAGTGCTGGCTGGATAGCGTTTGGTGTCAGCATCTTTTTCTAAGAAAATCAAATCATTGTCGATGGCGGAAATAAAAACAGAACGGGTATCCACTTCTGGCGCAGAAGGCCAAACCTGATTCGAGGTTTCGTCTGCGAAAACCGGGGCCGCCCAGCTCAATATCAATATAAAAGCTATGATGCTTGGAAGTAGTTTTTTCAGAATAATTTTCATGTAGACATTATACAACAGAACTCGATTTAGAAAAATTGATTTTTTATGAAGATTTGTTGAAGATAACCTCTTCCATGTTTGATTCATAAAAATATGGTATAATATTTTTGTCAGAAACGTTCTGCAAAGAAGAACAACATAAAAAAGAAAGACAGTGTAGACTGTCACCTTATGCCAGATTGGAGGCAATTATGAAATTGACATTTATTGGTGCGGACCATGAAGTAACCGGTTCCTGCACATTAGTTGAAGCTTGTGGAAAGAAAATCATCGTGGACTGCGGAATGGAACAGGGAGCAGACACCTATGTGAACTGCGAAATTCCAGTTCCAGCGGAAGAAATTGATGCGGTTCTTTTGACGCATGCTCATATAGACCATTCCGGAAATATTCCGGCCCTGGTAGCCAACGGCTACAATAAACCGATTTATGCAACAGAAGCTACTAGACGTCTTTGTGATATTATGCTTCGAGACTCTGCCCATATTCAGGAAAGTGATGCGGAGTGGAAAAACCGTAAAGCAAAACGTTCTGGAAAAGATATGGTTGTACCGATGTATACGACCTTAGACGCGGAAGCGGCAATAAAGAATTTTGTTCCATGCTATTATGGCCAGGACTATCCGATTTTTGAAAACATCACGATTCGTTTTTTAGATGCCGGTCATCTGTTAGGCTCTTCTAGTATTTTGATTACTCTTACTGAAGATGGCGAAACCAGAACCGTTTTGTTCTCTGGCGATTTAGGAAATGTAGAGCGTCCGTTGATTAAGGACCCGGAAAAACCAGAGGCAGCAGATTTTGTTATTATTGAATCTACTTATGGTGATCGTCTCCACGGCCCAAGACCGGATTATCTGGGACAGCTGACGGAAATTATTCAGGACACCTTTGACCGGGGCGGAAATGTCGTGACTACACGGTGACGTTCGCGCGCGACGTCAATGCGCTGATTCTCGCCAGCCAGCGCGAGTCTCATAGCATAGCGGGCGCATACAGCAAGAACGAGAGAGTCGTCAGCGAACAGACGCCTATGGCCTTAC
>JAKSRL010000094.1 GCA_024403635.1 Lachnospiraceae bacterium
GGTTCACCATTCTATTGATGTCTGGAAGAATCATAAAGATGAGATTCTGATGGTAGGAATGCACGAATCCGAAGAGGCGGAAAAAGATATTCCAACGATTACGGTAAATGGTATTAAATTTGCTGTTTTAAATTATACCTACGGATTAAACGGATATGAACTTCCGTATGGGGAAGAGTATCTGATTACAATTATGGATGATTCTTCCGAAGACTTTATTGCAGATCAGGTAAAACGAGCTTCCGAAACAGCGGACTTTGTTATTGTCTGTCCACATTGGGGTGAGGAAAATATGGTAGGTGCTCCAAATGATTTCCAGAAGCATTGGGCACAACTATTTACGGAAGCCGGCGCGGATTTAATATTGGGAACCCATCCACATGTGATTCAGAATATTGAATGGATTACTTCTGAAAATGGAAACAAAGCCCTATGTTATTATTCTCTTGGTAATTTTGTATCGAATCAGCAATACACGGATACGGTTCTGGGCGGAATGGCTTATGTTGAAATTAAGAAAGAAGATGGGCAAACCGTTATTGATAACAATTCGGTAATTCCGGTTGTTACTCATAATGATAAGACGAAAGACCCTGTAGTAATCCAGACCTATTATCTTGCAGATTATACTCAGGAATTGGCAGATGTTCATGATACTTTATTAAGTGGCTTTAATGATGACTTTTCTTTAACTAATCTGCAGCAAAAAGCGAGAAATGTTTTTGGAAACCAAATAAGAGATCGAATCCGATAAATCTTAGAAAATCAACAAATATTTCTTGATATTGATTATCTTGTATGGTAATATATCGGTTGTTAATCTGATAGGGAGGTTTGGTTTTGTTTTACTTAATAGCGACCATTATAATATCAATAGCGAGTGTAGTAATGATTATTGTCATTTGTCTTCAGGAAGGCAAATCTGCAGGTCTTTCTGGTTCCATTAGCGGAGGTTCCGATACCTATTGGAGTAAAAACAAAGGAAGATCAAAAGAAGGCAAGTTAGAGAAGTTAACGATTATTTTTACAATTGTTTTCTTCATAGCAGCGATTCTGCTGAATGTAGGATTGTTCACAGGTCATTGATCATTCAAGCACTCTCAGATGAGAGTGCTTTTCTTAAATATAGGAAGTGTTATATAGGCATGGCAAAAGAAAGTGTTAAATTAATATCCAATAATAAAAAAGCCTATCATGATTACTTTATTGAAGACACTTATGAAGCTGGAATTTCCCTGGTGGGAACGGAAGTTAAGTCCTTGCGGATGGGAAAGTGCAACATAAAAGAAGCCTTTATTAAAGAAAAAAACGGAGAACTTTTAGTATATGGAATGAATATTTCTCCATATGAGAAAGGAAATATCTTTAACAGAGATCCGTTAAGAATCAGGAAATTGCTTTTACATAAGAATGAAATCCGTAAGATTTCTCAACAGATTTCTCAGCAAGGATTTACCGTAATTCCTTTAAAGGTATATTTTAAGGGGAGTTTGGTTAAAATTGAAGTTGGAGTTTGCAAAGGTAAAAAGCTTTACGACAAACGAGAAGACATCGCAAAAAAAGATCAGCGAAGAGAAGCGGAACGAGAATTCAAAATTAAAAATATATAAGAAACAGGTGAAAAAATGGCTATTTGGAATGAAGCAAAAGAATGTATGAGTAGAGATGAAATGTCCGCATTACAGAGTGCACGTTTAAAGAAAATTGTTAACAACGTGTACCATAATGTAGAGTTTTATCGTAAAAAAATGCAGCAGTGCGGTATTGAACCGGGAGATATTAATGGTATTGAAGACCTGAAAAATCTTCCGTTTACAACAAAAGCTGATTTAAGAGATAATTATCCGTTCGGTCTTTTTGCTGTTCCAAAGTCCCAGATTGTCCGTATTCATGCTTCTTCTGGAACAACCGGAAAATCAACGGTTGTAGGTTATACCCGAAAAGATATTGATACCTGGTGTGAATGTGTTGCCAGATGCCTGACTATGGCTGGTTTAGGAAAAGATGATGTTATTCAGGTAGCTTATGGTTATGGCTTGTTTACCGGTGGTTTAGGAGCCCATTATGGTGTAGAACATCTTGGTGCGACCGTTGTTCCAATGTCCACAGGAAATACAAAAAAATTGGTTAACATGATGATTGATTTCGGTGTTACCGGATTAATGTGTACTCCTTCTTATCTGATGCACATTGCAGAAGTAATTGAAGAAATGGGTGTTAGAGACCAGATTAAATTGAGAGCCACTTTAAATGGTGCAGAGCCTTGGACCGAAGAAATGCGAAGACAGGTAGAAGAAAAATTAGGAATTCAGGCTTTTGATATTTATGGATTAAGTGAAATAATGGGACCAGGTGTTGCCAACGATTGTATTATGCATTCTGGTATGCATGTATTTGAAGATCATTTCCTTCCGGAAATCATTGATCCAAATACATGTGAATCCTTAGATGATAATGTAACCGGTGAATTAGTATTCACTTCATTAACAAAAGAAGGCATGCCTCTTTTAAGATATAGAACCAGGGATCTTACCAGTCTGACTCATGAGCCTTGTGAATGCGGCAGAACGACTGCTAGACTTTCTAGGTTCAAAGGCAGAAGCGATGATATGTTGATTATCCGAGGCGTTAATGTATTCCCATCCCAGATTGAGGCGGCATTATTATCCATTAATGGAACGACTCCAAACTATCAGATTATTGTTGATAGAGAAGGTACTCTCGACAGCTTGCAGGTTCGTGTAGAAGTAGAAGAGAAATTCTTCTCTGACGAAATCCGTGAACTGGAAAAATTAACGAAGCAAATATCTCATACGATTCAGCAGGCGATCGGTTTAGCAACTCAGGTAAAATTAGTTGAGCCTAAGACAATCGAACGTAGCGATGGAAAAGCAAAGAGAGTAATTGATAACAGAAAGTTTGACTAAAACAGGAGGCTATTATGGCATTAAAACAGCTGTCGGTCTTTTTGGAAAATAGAGAAGGCCGTTTGGAAGACTTATTTAATGTGTTTGGTGAGAATAATATTGATATTAAATCTTTCTCCCTGGCAGAAAGCACAGAATATGGTGTTTTACGATTAATTGTTTCTGACCCAGACAAAGCAAAAGAGGCGTTAAGAAATGTTGATTTTTCAGCATCTCTTACGGATGTTATTGCTGTTGTATTAAAGGGTGGGTTCGGAAGTCTTCAGGAAGTTACAGACGCATTACCAGCAGATCTTAACATTGAATATATGTATGTTTTATCTACCGAAGCTGGTCATCAGTCTATAGTTCTGAAGATTAAAGATATTGAAAAAGTTGAAAAAGTTTTAATTGAAAAAGGCTTTAGCTTAGTAGATTAATTCTATATACTTTCGGGGCTGTAAAGGTTTCGACGGGGTTTTAGAAGTATAGTAAGCCACTGGTAGCGGGTAACTACCTTAAAAGATCCAAATTAAAATTAAACGCTAAAAATAATAAATTAGCTTTAGCTGCCTAAGTTGCGGCTCGTCGGGTAATAGAGGCCCGCTGCTATTATTTCGGCGTCATCCTTGCGGGGAACTCTACACTGTAAGCTTTGCTAGTGTAGAACATTTATGAAGCTACCTTAAACGGAAGTCTGTCATTGGGGATCCGTTTAGGGGAATAAAATTTCAATGACTGTAGTGGAAGAAAGCCGTATGGAAAAGATTTCGGACGCGGGTTCAACTCCCGCCAGCTCCAGGAAAATAAAAGGACTACCTTGTGTAGTTCTTTTATTTTGATTAAATGAAAAGGGCGAACAAGGAGGGAGGCCGCAAAGCGACCGAAAGAAGAAGGTACAGTGGACCTTCGACGCCGACGTGGCCTGAAAGGCGGCTGAGCCGCCGGTGGGACTCCCGCCAGCATTCTTTTGATTATATTTTAATAAAATATGATATAATATACTAAATATTGAGTAGATGCATATTGGAGGTTGACTTGGAGTTCGATAACAAAATTTTCAAAAAACATTATGGAAAGATATATTTAGATATTATTTGGACAGATGCCCTTTTATGTACGGCTTTGATTCTTGTTTATCTTGCTATGTATTTTATAAAAAATGTAGATGAAAGCATTATGATCCGTATGATGTTTGCAATCGTAATTATTGTATCGATTTCCATCATTTTTATTCTTCCGTTTTTAGTTTTTTCCTATTTGAGCGCTTTAAATAAATCGAAACGCCAACAACAGTATTATTCCAGGGGACATTTAATTGTTGAATTGCCTTCCAAAAACGGTTTTAGTTTAGGATTAAGTGGTAGTGGAATGAATCATTATGAAGTTCGACAGATTACGGATGTTTCTTTTACGAGAAGATATGTAATTATTGAAGGCACAATTCAAGCCACTAGTTTCGATCGTGCAAAAAATGATAAAGGGGTAACCTTGAATGAACTAAAGATTCCAATTAGTTTTACGGATTACGATAAAATCACTCCGTAGAAGGTATAATTTGTGTATCTTATACATTGAATTAACCAATAAAGAGGAGTATCATTGTTGCAAAGGTAGCGTTGGTGCTTCTTTTTTTGTTGCGAAAGAGGATGCACTTTTTTTTATGATTTATTAAAAAGAAAAGAAGAAAAAATGAAAACAGGTATTAGAAAATTTATTGGTACAAAAGAGTTGTACCTTACGATGATTAAAGTTGCTTGGCCAATCGCTCTTCAGGCTTTAATCACCGTTGGTGTTAATTTAATGGATACCATTATGTTAAGCAGCATGGGGGATGCCCAGCTTTCTGCTTCTACTTTAGGTGGTAATTTCTTTAGTTTGTTGAATATTATGTGTATGGGTATTGGTATGGGAGCAAGTGTTCTTACCGCTAGATACTATGGTATGAATAAACCTCAATCTCTTAAAAAAACTATTACTATCATGCTTCGCTTCTCAACGGTATTAGGTATTCTTTTTACAATTGCAACGGCTTTATTTCCAACAACAATCATGAGTGTATATACGAGCGATCCTAATACTGTCAAATACGGTGCAATTTATCTGTTATGGATTGTTCCAACGTTCTTTACCGGCTCCTTTACCATTACATTAACAACTGTTTTACGTAGTGTTAAGCTGGTTAAAGTTCCTTTGGTTTCTTCGCTTATTTCATTCTTTGCGAACATTTTCTTTAACTGGATATTTATTTTTGGTAAATTAGGTGCTCCAAGAATGGAAATTGCAGGTGCGGCTTTAGGAACCACCATCGCAAGAGTTATCGAGTTTATAATTATCGCTGGGTACTTCTTCGTAATTGATAAACGTATTCATTACAGAGTGAAAGATTTATTCATGAAGTGCTCCGACCTTGTTAAGGAATTCTTTAAGATTAGTATTCCTGTCCTGATTAGCGATACTTTGTTAGTACTGGGAACGAACGTAATGTCTATTATTATGGGACATATCGGAAGTACCTACGTTGCCGCAAACGCAGTTTCTTCCATCGTTATGCAGCTTGTAAACGTATTCTCCCAGTCCATCTCCAATGCTTCTGGTATTATTACCGGTAACAAACTGGGACAGGGCAAAGTTGATGATGCTATGAGCGATGGCTATGCCTTCACGGGGATGGGAGTTATTTTAGGTGTATTCGGAGCAGCAGTAATTATGGCACTTCGTGATCCTGTTATTAACTCTTATAATATTTCTCCTGAAGCAAAAGAAATTGCACAGAGTATTATGTTAGCCCTTGCTGTTTTGGTTATCTTCCAGATGACGAACAGTATTCTGACCAAAGGCGTATTAAGAGCTGGAGGTGATACCAGATTCTTGATGATTGGTGACATTCTGTTCCTTTGGGTTGCTTCCATTCCTTTTGGAGCTTTAGCAGGTCTGGTTTGGCATTGGCCTCCATTCTGGATTGCTACTATGCTGAGAATTGATCAGGTATTCAAATGCGTTTGGTGTTTGTGGAGACTGAAATCCGGAAAATGGATTAAAGTTATTAAACCTGCAGAAGATGATGCTTAATAATTAATTACAAGGTTTGCATAAACTGGGCAAACCTTGTTTCTTAGGGGGTATATATAATAATTAAACAACAACGAATATTGAGACAGGAAGAAGATTATGAGTAAAGCAAAACCGGTGATTGCAGTCATTGCTGCTGGAATTTTCTGGGGAGTTATTAGTATATTTGTTAAGAAATTATCTGCATTTGGTATAGATTCCTTGCAGATTTCTTTGATACGTATGGTAATCGCCGTGATTTCTTTTTCCGTTTTTGTTTTGGTGAAAGACAAATCTTTATTCCGTATTCGTCCAAAAGATGTATGGATTTTTATCTGCACCGGTATTGTCAGTATTACTTTATTTAATACCTTATATTTTTATACTATGATTCATAGCCAAGCGTCTATTGCTGTGGTTCTTTTGTATACTTCTCCGGTATTTGTAATGATTATTTCTGCCCTTGTTTTTAAAGAGAAAATAACGATACAGAAGATAATTGCTTTAATTCTGACTTTTGCTGGATGTGTCTTGGTTGCAGGTATTATCGGGAGTTCTTATCGCATTACGTTCTCAGTCTTATTAACGGGTGTTGCTTCCGGCTTATTCTATGCTTTATATTCTATTTTTGGAAATATAGGACTTCAGAAATATAATACGTTAACGGTTACGGTCTGGACCTTTATTTTCGGCTTTTTGGGATCCATTCCTTTTGGGAAAGTTGGAAAAACAATATCCGTATTCGTTTCGAATCCGCAACTGATTATTTTTGGAT
>JAKSRL010000095.1 GCA_024403635.1 Lachnospiraceae bacterium
GTAACCAGAATCGTCTTCTTTGGTTCTTCTTCCATGACTTCTTTCCGAGTAGCCTTCATATGGGTGATTTCATGAATTTCATCCCCGTTGACATGGATATTGGTAAGGCCTGGATCAATAACGCCTTTTGCTTTGGCGCTTGACCGTAAGGTTCTAGTAGAACCATCCCGTAACGGAGTGGCCTTATTATAACTTCTCTTAAGAGGAGTCTTTACATGTTTCTTGGAAGGAGCCTTTACAATACGAATGGTTACACCTTCCTCCGATTTCGTTTCGAAAACCGTTTCTTCTTTTTTCACTTTCGGGCGTGTTACAACTATTTTATCTGGGACTTCATCCTCCTCTTCTTCCTTTTCGCTTCTGGTAAACAACATTTTAATGCTTTCTAAAACAGGAACTTCAAAAACGAAAAGAAGGCAAATAATCATTGCCAGGATCAGAATAACGATGGTTCCAGCTTTGCTTACTGCCTTATATAAGCCAAGGGCCAAAAGGCCACCAAAAATACCACCACCGGTAAACTGGCTGGCACAATCGGTGAAATACTTATCTACGGTTACTTCTGCAAAATTTTTGAATGTCAACAAGTGAATAAATGCACAAAGACACAGGAAGAAAATGATGCAGCAAACAATCTTGCTCGTTCTTTTTTCCTCCCTCAGATAAATGAAAATAATAGCCAAAGCTGCCGCAATCGGAAAGACATATGCCATCAGACCAAACATACCAAATTCTGCATATTTCACCCAACCGCCAACGGTACCTAAAACACCGAAAGCGCAAAGTTCCAACAGCAGAGCAATGGCTGCTATGATAATGATTTTAATCTCTTTATTCTCTTTTTTCGAAGCTTTTGTATTCTTCGTTTTTTTCGGTTTTGATTTAACTTTTTTCACCATAACAGTTTACTATTTTTATAAGTCCTATTCAACACTCTTTAAGGATGTTGCCATGTCGATTTTCTTAAGTTTAAAGTGGACAATGATATTAACTATCGCTGTAAATCCAACAGCAATCAGCACGCTCTCGACAAAACTTGGGAAGAAAATTTGCCGTCCAAACATAACCAGGTCAACTTCCACCGTGTTGATTACATAACTATTTAGTAATACACCGCCTAGAAGTCCCAACGCCACACCAATAATGGTAATCAGTATGTTTTCACGATAAATATACTGACTCAGCTCAATATCATAAAATCCAAGTACCTTTAAAGTGGCCAATTCTCTCCGTCTCTCACTAATATTAATATTATTCAGGTTATAAAGAACAACAAAGGTCAAGGCACCGGCACATACGATGAGCACTAAAGTAATCATATCCATGCTGTCCAATATATCAGAAAACTTATCGATTAAAACAGAGATACTTTGAACTCCTCCTACCGCATCATATTGCAAAAATTCTTTTCCAAATTCATCCGCGTCTATCGTTACGCCGTCGTTGTTTCGCAAAGTAATGGAGTTATATTCCGGTGCTTTCTTATACAGACTTTCATAGGTATCCGGAGTCATATAAACGTAATGATATACGTAATTTTCCGCAATTCCTCCAATCTTTACATCTTTCTTGTCTTTCTGGTTGGAAGAAATATGAAGAATATCTCCTTCTTTAACTCCTAAAACGGAAGCCATCTTTTCCGATACAATTACTTCTCCTTCCTTCAATGTCAGCTTTTCTCCCGTGATACGGTTGGCAAGTCTTACATGTTCTTCGAAAGAATTCAAATCCTCCGGAACAAAAATAAATGGAGAAAGGATTTCTTTTGAGTTATCCGATTCGGCATCTAAAGACATCTGATAGGTATACAAATAACTCTTAAACCGGCTATCTTTACTCAAAAGGTCCTGCAGTTCTGCTTTATCTTTTTCTGAAGCAGTTGCATCAATAGTGAGGACTTCGTTATAGAGGCAGATTTTTCCGTATTGTGCATAAAGTATCGTATCCACCGAATCTTTTAAGCCAAAACCAACTAAAAGAAGCGCCGTGGAGCCACAGATTCCGAACAAAGTCATAACCAGACGTTTTTTATAACGAATAAAGTTTCTCAAGGCATTCTTCCAGTTAAACTGTATTTTGTTCCAAAGAGTTGGAATGCGCTCCAGCAATAATTTCTTTGTCTGTTTTGGAGCAACCGGCCGCATCAGGCTAGCCGGAACTTCCATTAAGGACTTCGTACAAGCAATTAACGTTGCTGAAAGGATACATACCAGAGATGCCAAACTAGCAACGAAACTATGCTCCAGATTATACGGGAACATCAGATTTTCGATGTTCGGATACAGAATCTTATATTCCTGAAGAATAATGTATGGAAGTATTTTCCCTCCGATCAAAGCTCCTGCAATGGATCCTGTCACGGTTGCTAACAAAGCCTAAATTATATACTTCATCATAATGGTACCTTTTCCATATCCTAAAGCCTTCAAGGTACCAATTTGAGTTCGTTCCTCATCCACCATTCGGGTCATTGCCGTCAAGCATACCAAAGCGGCAACGATAAAGAAGATGATAGGGAAAACTTTTCCGATATTACCAATTCGTTCTGCATCAGAGGCATAAGAGGAATAATCCGTCAGATAATTCCGGTCTAAGATATACCATTCGGATTTTTCAATTTTTGCAATTTCTTTTTCGGCATCATCCAGTTGTTCTTCCGCATCTTTTAATTTTGCTTCACCGTCGGCAATCTCTTTTTCGGCGTCCTTCAGTTCTTTTTCACCTTTTTCAATTTCTGTTTCCGCTTCGATTAACTGTTGCTGACCTACATACACTTGAGACTGATAATAATTTAGTTCCGCCTCTGCAGAATTGATTTCCGCCTGATAGTAATCGATTTGAGCTTGTCCATCGGCAATCTTCGCTTGTGCTTCGTTCGCATACTGGTAAATCATTGCCTCATATTCTTCAAAATCTATATAAATGCCTGTGATGTTATAGATGAACTGCCTAATACGGGCAATGTCCTCCTCTGAAAAATGCTGAAGGATATAGTTCTTTATATATTCATATTCGGACAGTTTCGAATTAATATCATACTCGGCGACTGCTTTCTGAATCAAAAACTCCTGTTTTTTCTCCTCAAAAACGGACTTTTGAGCTTCCAGTTCTTTTCTGCCATTATCAATCTCTATTTGCCCCTGGGCCAATTCCGCTTTACCATTTTCATATTCAATTTTGGCATCTTCTAATTTTTTCTTTCCGTCTTCATACTCTTTCTTGCCATCATCCAGCTTTTTCTTACCATCGTTATATTCTTTTCTAGCGTCTTCCAGCTGTTTATTGGCATCTTCAATGACTTCGTTGTACCGGATTTCATTCCGCTCATCGGCGATTTTATCAATATTGTCTTTTACTTCTTTTATCCGATCTTCATACTCTTTGGAATAGCACATCATATCCGATGCTCCACGAACCAATAGATCCGCTTCCGTAAAGACATCCAATTGAAATACTTCCGGACGCACAATCATCAAACCATCCACGGAACCGGAACCAATGGAAGAAGTACCATAAGACAAGGATATATACTCCGGAGAAACGAAGCTTCCGCATATGGTGAATTTCGATGAGGAAAGAACATCTTCCAACGCCGTATCATTACCGGAGAAGAGTTCAATCGTGTCCCCGATATGATAATTTCTCATCCTCATGCTGTAATCATCGATCAGACATTCGTTCTCTTTTACCGGCATCTTTCCGGATTTCAGCGATACTTCATTAAAGCCCGCAGTAGCTGCCATAACTTTAACAACGTTTTGAGAATCTTCTCCCTGACACAGGAAATCAAAAGAATAAGTACCATAGGCAGCTTCCACTCCGTCCACCTTGGACAAAGCTGAAATATCGTCCTCCGTTATTCCTAAAGTAGACATCACACGTATGTCCGCCAGTTTGGAAGCATCATAGAACGCATCTGCGGAGATAATCATATCTGGTTTACTGGACCGTACACCGGTATAAAAAGCAACTCCAAGGACAATAATAAGGAAAAGGGATATAAAACGTCCCTTGGAATTCTTTATTTCTCGAAATACATCCTTGTAGATAATTTTCAACTTTCAGCCTTTCTTACTATTACCACTCAATTTCTTCGATAGAAACCGGGGTTGGATTTTCCTCCATGGTTTCTACCTTTCCGTTTTTTATATGGATTACTCGGTCTGCCATCGGTGCAATGGCTTGGTTATGAGTAATGACAATAACAGTCATTCCCTTTTCCCGACACATGTCTTGCAGGAGTTTTAATATCGTTTTACCGGTTTTATAGTCCAAAGCTCCGGTTGGCTCATCACAAAGCAATAGTTTCGGATTCTTTGCCAAAGCCCTGGCAATGGAAACTCGCTGCTGTTCGCCACCCGAAAGCTGCGCTGGGAAATTGTTCATTCGTTCCACTAATCCCACCTCGTCCAAAATCTGTTTCGCATCCAACGGCTTCTGACCGATCTGGTTTGCCAGTTCCACATTTTCCAAAGCGGTACAGTCTGGGATAAGATTGTAAAACTGAAAAACAAAGCCTACATCAAAACGTCGGTATTTGGTCAGCTGCTTGGACGAATATTTCGCAATATCCACACCATCTACCAAAATCTCACCAGACGTGATGGTATCCATACCTCCCAGCATATTTAAAACCGTAGTTTTTCCTGCTCCGGAAGGTCCAACAATAACTGCAAATTCTCCTTTTTCAATGGTAAAAGAGATTCCGTCTACTGCTTTTAAGGATAATCCGCCTTTACTTGTATATTCTTTTACAATGTTTCTAATTTCGATAAAACTCATATTATTTTCTTCTCTCAAAAACCTATTATCCCACTTTTTCTGATAACAAGTTATTATACTCTTTTCAAGGCCTTATCGCAATGTTTCCCATTGTTCTTTTAAATGTAATACAAATTTTCATTTTAAAAAAAATCCACGTCGAAACGTGGATTTTTTTATTATCTGTCTGTTATTTTCATTCAGAATTTTTATTATTTTGCATCCTTAATGCTGAAGGAAATTCTACCCATCTTATCAGGGCCCATACATTTTGCCTTAACAACATCGCCTAAGGTCAGAACGTCTTCGACATGATTGATTCTCTCTGGAGCAATCTTGGAAATATGAACCATTCCCTCTTTGCCTGGAGCGAACTCTAAGAATGCGCCAAAGTCCTTAATAGAAACTACAGTACCTTCATAAATTCTTCCTTCTTCGAAGTCCGATACAATAGTATCAATCATTTCACGAGCTTCTTCTAATTTATCTTTTTCAACACCGCAGATGGAAACCAGTCCGTCGTCATTAATGTCAATCTTAACGCCAGTTCTTGCGATAATTTCGTTAATAACTTTGCCCTGTTTGCCAACAACTTCCCCAATCTTATCTGGGTCAATCTGCATGCTGATGATCTTAGGAGCATATTTGCCAACTTCTTTTCTAGGCTCTGCAATAACCGGAAGCATTACTTCATGAAGAATGTAAGTTCTAGCCTGTTTTGCTCTAGCAATCGCTTCTTCTACAATAGCTCTTGTAAGACCATGAATCTTAATATCCATCTGGATAGCTGTAATACCTACGTCAGTTCCGGCAACTTTGAAGTCCATATCGCCAAAGAAGTCTTCCAACCCCTGAATATCCGTAAGTACTAAGTAATCATCATCCGTTTCCCCTGTTACCAGACCGCAAGAGATACCAGCTACCGGACGTTTAATTGGAACGCCTGCTGCCATAAGGCTTAAGGTAGATGCACATACAGATGCCTGGCTGGTAGAACCGTTCGATTCGAAAGTTTCGGATACCAGACGAAGAGCGTATGGGAATTCCTGCTCACTAGGGATTACAGGAAGTAAAGCGCGTTCTGCTAATGCGCCATGACCGATTTCACGACGTCCTGGACTTCTGCTAGGTTTTGCTTCGCCTACAGAATATCCTGGGAAGTTGTACTGGTGCATGTATCTCTTGGATGTAGTATGAAGATCCAGACCATCCAGTTTCTGAGCATCGCTTAAAGGTCCTAAGGTGGTTGCTGTCATAATCTGTGTCTGTCCACGGGTGAACATACCTGAACCATGAGCTCTTGGAAGAATATCGATTTCTGCAGCCAGAGGACGAATCTGGTCGATTGCACGACCGTCAGGACGTTTATGATCTTTTAAGATCATCTTACGAACCGTCTTCTTCTGGTAAGCATATAATGCTTCGCCAATCATTGGCAGCCAGTCTTCATGATCGACTGCAAATTTTTCTTCCAGCATAGCAGTGATTGCAGCAATGTTGGCATCACGAGTCTGCTTTTCATCTGCAAAAACAGCTTTTTCCATTTCCTCCGCAGGAACTAACTCTACGATAGCATTAGTTACTTCTTCTGGAATGAAGTGCTGTTCATAATCATGTTTTTCTTTACCAACTTCTGCAATAATCTGTGCGAAGAACTCATTTACTTTCTTGTTCAGTTCATGAGCTGCGAAGATGGCTTCAATCATTTTATCTTCCGGAACTTCTTTCGCACCAGCTTCAATCATGATAACTTTTTCTGGTGTGGAAGCTACGGTTAAAGAAAGATCTGTTGCCAGTTTCTGTTCTTCATTTGGGTTAAATACTAATTCACCATTAACTAAGCCAACCTGGGTCATGGCTACTGGTCCATCAAATGGAATATCAGAAATACATGTTGCAAGAGCGCTGCCTAACATAGCGGTAAGTTCCGGTGAGCAGTCAGCGTCTACACTCATTAC
>JAKSRL010000096.1 GCA_024403635.1 Lachnospiraceae bacterium
AAAAGGTCCGCGCAAAAATTCCAAAAGCGCTTGCCAGGCTGTCGGCCCGGAAAAATACCCGGCCGATGCAGCATAAAGTAAAGGTACGAACCATCTGGAAGAATTTCCAACCAAAGCTCTCGGTCTGAATTTTTAAGGCACTGGTCATTTTCTTAAAGGCACCTTCGAATAAAGTTCCACCGATGATTAAGATGGCATGGAATAAGCCCCAAGCCACAAAAGTCCAAGATGCTCCGTGCCAGATACCAGTTGCCAGCCAAACAATCAGGGTTGGGAAGCAAGTGGCAAATAATTCTCCGGCTTTCTTTCTGTTTTTCGCTTTCGTTTTTTTCTTTACTTTTTTTACCAAAGCGGAGACAGATACTGGTAAATAAATGTAATCTTTGAACCACTCCATCAAAGACATATGCCAACGACGCCAGAACTCCGGCATAGTTTTGGAAAAATACGGATGATTAAAGTTTTGGGTAAGTTTGATGCCTAGCATTTCCGAAATTCCTGTAACGATGTCGATGCATCCGGAAAAGTCCGCATAAATCTGAATGGAATAAAAAACTGTTGCCACGATAAAAATAACGCCGGTATAGTTCTGCCATCCGTTATATACCGTGTCAACAAATAACCCTAAGCGGTCTGCAATGACCATTTTTTTGATCATGCCCCATAATACCAACTGGGCTCCGTAGGTCAAATTTTCATAAGAGAATGGTACACCGCTTTCGATTTGCGGTTTGATTTTATCATAGCGGTCAATCGGTCCCTGCACCACGTGTGGAAAATAGGAAAGATAAACCGCGAACAGCAACAGATTCTTTTCTGCCGGATAGCGTTTCCAAAAAACATCCAGCAGATAGCTGACTGCCATAAAGGTATAGAAAGAAATACCAATTGGCAAAATCATTTTGAAGTCCGGAATTCTCGGTGCGGAAATTGCCCCCAACAGCTCATTCACACTGTTTGCGACAAAATTAGAATACTTGCAAACCACCAAAATGCCTACAATACCGATGAATGCCAGAATCAAATAGATCCGTGCTTGCTTTTTTGACGCTTCTTTTATTTCTTTTTTCCGGGAAACTTCCGTACAATTTTCCAGCTCCGCCTCGGTCTTGTCCCATAAAGAGCCGATTCCACGTGCGCAGAAATAACTGACGAAAATTGTAAATAGGATAAATGGCAAAAATTTCGGTCCAACAAGGACGAAGAACACAATATTTGCCAATACCAGGACATACTTCTGACCCTTCCTGCCAACCAAATAATATAGCAGGAGGGTTGCAGCTGCAAACAACATAAATTTTAATGAAGTGTATGTCATGTGAAAGCGTTCCTTCGGTTCTTGTCAAATTTGTTTGAACATGTTTCTATCTTTGTGGCGGTATAACAGAATAACCCGTATAGTCACAGTTTCCATAAATCCGTTCCCCGCCTTCCATACGGCTGGCAACCACCAGATAAGTATTGTTATGTTTTTTGTTCATTCCAGTGTCGGTATAGGAGTAAGTACTACTGCTTAAGTCGGCAATACGCTCCCAGTCTCCTTCATCGATTTTCCGGTACAGATGGTAATTCTCTGCCTCCGGAACCGGTTCCCATTCCATGCGGACGCCATTGGATAAATCTTCTACCCGGATGATTTCTGTTGCCGCCAGAGTATTATCTCTTCTACTGAAGTCGCGCTCGAAATCCAAAGTATATGGCGTAATTGACGGAAGATAAGACAGATAAGATTTCTCCCAGCTTGCGCCCTCTTCCGTTCCTTTCTTGTCCGTGAAGTTGTAATGTTCTGTTAAGTAATCACTCAGCATGCTGGTGAATTTTATGGAACCATGAATATTCGAATGAACCCGGTCGAAATAATCGCAGGTCATATCCAGCTGCATTTCTTCTACCGGATTCTGTAGATGAACTACTGGAAAACCGGCTTCCTCAACTTTCGAAGCCAACCAGTTGATATGCTCCTGTTCTTCTACCGGAGACGCAGGCTGAGGGGATACGACAAAAAGTACGTTCAGATTTTCTTCTTTACAATAGTCTAAGAAATCCGTTAAGATGGCAGCCCGTTCTTCGCTGATTGGAGTCTCTTTTTTCACAACTTCCGTAATTGGGGAATAATCCTCCGCTGCCATCAGATAATAAGCGAAATTCATGCTGCCCTTATAATCCGGATAGTCTTCCGTGAGGAATACTTCATCTACATCGGCTAAATGAGAATGGAAGCGGATTATCGGGAAATAATACTCCAATTTATCAAAAACAGAACCCGGCATCAAACTGGTTACATCGTGAATATACTGAACTTTTTTCGGAATGTCCGGATAATAATCTACGAGGAAATGAACGGATTTAAAAGACAGATCGTTTTTCTCAAAAGGATTTAGAGCAACGATATACAACGCATCCGGCTGAGAGCTTCGAATGTCCTGGAGAATGGTTTGGAAGGCTTCTACTGGCATCAAAGAAGTAGAATAAGAGAAAACGGTATAACCGGTCTGTTCCCAGGCAAGAAGTGGATTCCAAAAAGAATAGGTAACACTGGATCCGATATAAACGGCATCCAGCGACTCATCCTTTTCTTTATAAAACGATTTATGCATCGCGGCGTTAGAAATTTCCCCTACGCGAAATAGTTTCTGTACTACAAGAAAACTGCAGAGGAAAAGAATCATGAAAACAACAGTCTTAATGATCTTGCTTTTTTTTGACATGATTTCTCCTTTCCTCCATGTTTTCAGTCGTTTTCTGTAATTATTCTCTGTTATGCTATAGCGCTTTTCCTTTGGTTTCCAGAGCGCATCCAGGATTCCATGCACATTACCGTCTTTTTGAAAATGGGCACCGGTTTCCAATGCACTGGTTATTCTGTGGGGAAAACTCACAGAGAATCTCCGGCTTTTCCATTTCAATAGTAAAATGTTCTTTCACAAAGTCTATTGCGGAAAGAATCGCAAGATAAGAATCCCGTTTGCAACAACGTGGTCCGCCGATTCTGCCGATGGCATCGAGGGATTTCGATGTCATCCGGTTGGAAAGACCCCAAGGCTCATTTGCAAGAGGTGTAGACCCCGAGATTATGGAAACAAACATTCCGGAGCTAATTCCTGCACCACATGCGCCCCAGAATCCACATGCGCCACCAGGAACATTCTGGCCACGATTCTTCATTTCGCGAAGAGCTTTCGGCAAGTCTATTTCTCCGCCTGCATTCTTATATGCGGTGAGAAGAGCTGCACCAACCATAATATGATGTTCTGGACCATGCATATGGCAAAATGGAAGCTGCATCATCTCATTAAGGATTTCCACCGGATTTTTTGACGTTGCTTCAAGGCAAATGCCCAAAATACGGTCGAGACCTTTCGTGTGACACTCGTTACAAACGTAATGTCCATTGACACAACGAGTTTTGCTCCATTCTGTTTTATGACAAATTTCGCACTCCATTTCCGTATCTTCCTGCAGATACTCTAAAGGAGCTTTACAAATTAAACATTCTTCTTTCATATCTTCCCTCTTTATAAGGCAGCAACGAACATTTCATACTCTTTTACAAAACTTCCATCGCCATCATATACATAAACCGAAGCATCAAAATGATTCTCTTGTAATTTAATCACTACCGACTGTCCATCTTCGATTTCTACGTTGCAGGCCTCATAGAATAACCCATCTTCGTCAATCATACGGACGATGTAAAGATTATCGTCGCTTACTACTTCCAGTTCTATCTCTCGAGGCTCATTTACCTCACACGCTTTAATCGTTGGGTCTCCCCATACGGACTGTTTTCGTTTTTCCGGGGTATCTTCCATAATCCAGATGTCTGCAGTTTTGGCCTGATTCTCAAGAGTTATTACAACCGTTGGCATGTACACCATGGTATTTCTTGATTTAACGGAAAGTTTTACATCATGTGCCGGCATCTTAAAAGTCAGTACATAGGCCCCATTTTCAAAATCGCAATTCAGCTTTGTATCCTCGCAATCCAGATAAAAAGAATAATCCGTATCGGTTGCTATCATATCATAAGTTACTTTGACTGTATCCCCCTCTGCGTAAGCAGTCTTTTTAGAGGAAAAGCCATATCCATCCAGTTCAAGGTTGTATTTTTGTTGTCCGCATCCAAACAATCCCATGACCATAATTCCCACCAAAACAATAAATAATTTCTTCATGTCGATCCTTCTTAATTCAATTCTAATTTATTATTATTTCATATTTATCAATCCTAAACCAGCCAAACAAACCAGAATCCCAACGATTTTATTCCAGGTAATGGATTCCTTGTAAAGCAAGTATCCCACGAATATTAAGATTACCGCAAGAACAACCGATTGAACAATCTGTGCAACGCTTACAGGCCATCCTGCCTTAAACGCATAAATATATCCAACTTCCAATCCAACAATAACGAATCCCAAAACAAACGGAGCCCAATTTGTCTTTTGGTATTCCTGAATAAGATTTCCACCTTTGTTTAAAGCAAAATACAAAATCACGGATGCAACCGCGCCTACCAAATAGGTTATGGTCAGGGACGCAAATGGATTCATTTTTTCTGGTACGGACTTTGCGCAAATCTGGTAAAAAACATTCGATACTACTACAAGTCCTAATGGCCAAACATAACTAAACATCTTAGCTCCTCCTATTGATTCACGAACATGGCCGACTGCGTGATAGAATCCCAGCCGCTTCGTTTTTTCTATCTGATTTCTTTTCCGGTACGGATATAATGTCCTTCTTGTATTGCGGCTACGGTTGCCACAACACAAGTCAGAATAATCAATATTGAAACCGGTTTCCATGGAACTATACCAATGCAAAGTGGAATAATAAACAATATTATTCCACATATTTTATTCAGGATGGTATGTTCCGAAACAAAATGCTTATAAATAACAAAGCCACTGATGATGTTGATGATTTTTATTACGGCGATGCAAATGACCCAGAGGATGAGCCACAGCGGGATATTTACCACCCGCAATACTTTAATCAACACAACAATTACAAAAATAATATCTGCAATCGTATCCAACCTTGCCCCAAGCTTTGATTCGATTTTTAGGTGCCTTGCAACAAAGCCGTCGAAAACGTCACTGATGCCGCAAAGAAGATAAAACACATAAAATCCGATATCAAAAGTCGGGCAAAAAACCAATGCAATGGCACAAACGATTCAAATTCCTGTTATAACATTTGCCATTCTTCTTTCCTTTTAGGAAAAAACACAACCCTTCTGCAAGCAAACCTGGCTTAATCCGTTGTTGATGCACCGATAATTACAATAACGCCTGTAGTTTTATCGTATGCAGACCAAAGTCCGGTACCCCACCATTCTTTTCCATCATCAAAATAATCAGAAAAATCATCATTCCATCTGTAAACTTCTGTGTCCTGCTTATTTGGAAACAGGATGTCATTAAACTCAACAAAGTCTCTGGTCATGTATGAAACAGCATATGGTGGCTCCAGAAAAGCATACCAGTATGGAAGGTTATCCGGAATAGTATATCCACGGTTTCCTTTTGGTCTATCGTTGTAGTAGTCGTCATCCGGGAGTTTTAAAAGGGTATCTATATCATACGGCATAGCTTCCATTTTCTCCGTTATAACATCATAATCGCAATCATATCTTCTGCTTATGATCTCAAAGGCTTTAATAACTGCATTTTTATGGGTCTCTACACCTGTATAAGTATCGACATAAAGAATGACATAATCCAATGCGAGCCTGGAATATTTGTTTTTCAACAGCTCATATATGATATGATTACTGAGTTCTTTCATTTTTCTCCCACAAGTTCCTCTTTTTATCGTGCACCGGAACTCCAAGCACGGTAAGCTTTTGACGCAAGTTCCTCTTCACTAAGATTCTGATAATCTTCCATCGAGTTTCCAAGGAACGTTGTATAAAACCGTAGACATTCATATGTTTCGGTATCCTTCTCATAGAATTCGTCCACCGTCATGCTTATTGCTCCATCTTCCCAGAATACAAGACATCTATATTTCTCATCCGGATGATCTCCCCAAGGAAAACAGCCTTTTTTTCCAATAAAGCTATTACATCTTTTTTCTTTACTTCAAACCAAGTATCCATATTATCCTCTGCTATAGCAAAAAATCCACTATTTTATTACTCAATTCGTTCTACGAACTGGAATTTAAAGAAATCTTGTTGACGTTTTATTATCTCCAATGGAGCTTCCATTCCATTTTTCTTCATTCATGCAAGGAAATCCGTTAAACTTACCCTCATTTTCAAGATGTTGAACGATTTTTTCCACACAGGGAGTGATTTCTTAAAAATAGTGGGGAATTTTGATGGAAATTCATCCACACTATTTTTGGTTTCTTTCCTCATGTGTGGGAAATGGACCTTTTTTTCTTATTTTTTTATGAAGAAGGCAATTCGAATTTATCTCTTTATAGCATAATCCCCGAGATGCGTTCGTGTCACTTCTCGGGGAAATAAAATGTGCGAATTTTAGCCTTAAACACCTCTCCGGATACCAAATGGCGTAAGAGCGGCATAATCTATGTGTCTAATAATAGTCAACAACAATACGTCTCATTTAGCCAGTAACATAAAATCAGTGTAAACTACCCTTATAATAATAGTCAAGTTGAACGATGCATCGGTTTTAGCGAATTATTCCACTT
>JAKSRL010000097.1 GCA_024403635.1 Lachnospiraceae bacterium
GGGCTTCGCAAGCGAAGCTTCTCCTCGCTCAACAGGCTAAAGCCGTATATTAAAATGAGGCAAGCTAAAACCGCTTGCCTCACTAAATGAATAATTTTATTCTACAAAATCTTTTTCTGTTACTTCTCCAGGCACATCGTACTCGTCATCGTCCACATAGTAGTTATCTAAATCGTCATACAGGTCATAATCATCTGTTTTCTTTGCAAATAATCGATAAACCACATATCCAACGCCTGCCAATGCAACTACAGCGATTGCACAATACAATAAAGCTTTAACTACCTTGTTACATTTTTCTTTCTTCTGTTCTTTTTTGAGTAATTCGTTCAGTTTAGAAAGCTGAACAAATTCTTCGAATTTTTTTTCCATAGCGTTCACCTTTCCTGATATCAATTGTTTTGCACCAAATTTTAATAAACTATTCATAGTTAATCACCCTCAACTAAATAATAGAATAGTAGTTCTTTTTTTGCAATAAATATGATGTAAAATTCATAAAAATGTTACATTTTTTTCAACTTTGCAAAGCTTGCAAACATCTTCTTTGTGCCACATTCTTCAAAGTCGACCGTTACCTCCCAATCTCTTCCACCATCATGAATCGAGGCAACGATTCCTTCGCCGAACTTCATATGGCTAACTCTATCCCCCACTCCATAATCCAAAGCTGGTTTATTCTGGGAAGAGCCAAAGCTTTTCGCCTGAGCCGGCTTTTCATTGAAACCGAACGGCTTTCTCTGGAAACTTGTTTTACTATCTTTTGCCGCACTAACTCCGCCATTATATTCTGACGGTTTGCTCTTAACATAAATATTGTCTTTATCGGATTCAATTAATTCTCCCGGAATTTCCCTTACAAAACGGGAAATATTGGATACCATGGTTTCTCCTCGGACCATACGCATACGGGAAGCCGTCAGAACCAGATGCTTTTTCGCCCGGGTGATCGCTACGTATGCTAACCGGCGCTCTTCTTCTAAATCGTCCTCATCATCCGAATTAATAGAGGCATTCATTGGGAATAATCCATCTTCCATTCCACAAAGGAATACGATTGGAAACTCAAGACCTTTTGCCGAATGAATGGTAATTAAAGAAACATAGTCGGAATCTGCATCCCAGGAATCAATGTCTGCCACCAACGAAACTTCCTCTAAAAATCCATTTAAGGTCGGTTCCTCAGCGGTATTTTCATAAACGGATAATTTATTAATCAGCTCGTCGATGTTTTCAATTCGAGTCTCCGATTCCACAGTCTTTTCCGCTCTCAATTCTCTTAAATAACCGCTGCGATCTAAAACATCATCCAGAATCTGAGTTAAGGTCTTGTCTTCCATTCCCTGACGAAGGCTTTCAATCAAGTTTCGGAATTCCCGGATTTTTTCTCCGCTTTTTCCTAAAATTCCTTCATTTACCGCATCATCCAAAGCTGCATAGAAGTTAATGTCCCGGTCGTTAGCAATGCTTTGAATAGCATTTACGGAAACTGCACCAATGCCTCGCTTCGGGACATTAATAATTCTCCTTACCGCTACATCATCCTTCGCATTATCAATCGTCTTTAAATAAGCCAGAACGTCTTTGATTTCTTTTCTCTGATAGAAATTTACGCCACCAACTATTTTATAAGGGATATTGGCACGGACAAAAGCTTCTTCCAGATTTCGGGACTGGGCGTTGGTACGGTAAAGGCAGGCACAATCATTTAACTGATAGCCCTCTTTCCGATATTTTTTAATCTGGTCGATTACCCGGTCCGCTTCCATATATGGATTATCTACATGAAACAGTTTCAACCGGCTTCCATCTTCCCGATCCGTCCAAAGAGTTTTCGATTTTCTCTTTTTATTGTTTCGGATTACCGCATTGGCTGCATTCAGAATGTTGCAGGTGGAACGGTAATTTTGTTCCAGACGGATTACTTTTGCCTTAGGAAATACCTTTTCAAAATTCAGAATATTTTCGATATTGGCTCCACGGAATTTGTAAATGGATTGATCATCATCACCTACTACACAGATATTCTGGTACTTTTGAGCCAAAAGGCTTACAAATACAAACTGTGCCGTGTTGGTGTCCTGATATTCATCAACAGAAATATATTTAAAACGCTCCTGAAACCGGTTCAGTACATCCGGATTTTCCCGGAACAGTTCCACCGTTTTGACAATCAAGTCGTCAAAGTCAAACGCGTTATTTTTCTTAAGTTCTTTTTGATACTCTCGATAAACCTTTGCCACCTTTTCCAGATAAAAGTCTCCGGAAGCATCCAACTCAAACTGATCTACGCTGGTCAGTTCATCTTTGGCAGAAGAAATATGGCTTAAAAACCATTTTTCTTTAAACCGGGTAGTATCAATGTCAAATTTCTTACAGATGTTCTTTACTACAGTTTTCTGGTCATCTGCATCATAAATTGTAAAACTATTGTCATAGCCTAATAAATGGCTATAGCTACGCAATATTTTTACGCAAGCAGAATGGAAGGTACAAATCCATGCGCCTCCTGCATCCATTCCAATGCTGTTTTCCACACGTTCCCGCATTTCCGCAGCCGCTTTATTGGTAAAAGTAATGGCCAGGATTTCTCTCGGAGCCACATTTTTTTCCTTTACCAAATAAGCAATTCTATTTGTAATAACGCGGGTTTTGCCAGAACCAGCCCCCGCCAGTATAAGAAGCGGTCCTTCCGTAGTAAGAACCGCTTCTTTTTGCATTTCATTTAAACCTTGAAGCATATACTTAACTTAACCTCTTGAATACCATTTCATATCCGCCATTGCCGTCGTCAATAGAACGTTTTACACGGCTGATGGTAGCTGTGCTTGCTCCGCTCTTTTCTGCAATTTCCTGGTATGTAAATTTCTGGGTTAATAATTTTGCTACCTGATATCTTTGAGCAAATGATAAAATTTCGTTTGTAGTGCAAACGTCTTCAAAGAAGTCAAAGCATTCTTCTTCGTTTTGTAAAGACAATATCGCCTGAAATAATTCTTTCACTTCAGGGGTTTTGATTTTTTTGCCCATATCTAGTCCTCTCTTCAATCTGCAGGTTTCAATCGGTTAAAATCTTCTTCCGCCGCCACCATGACTCATTCCTCCAGCGGAAACATGAATGCTGGATCCACCTGGATGACCACCGTCACCGTTTCTGTCATTATTCTGTGGTATCGGAACAACTACAATATTATTGTATAAGTAACGGTCTTCCCTCTTCGTAAGATTAATATGGTCTCCCTCAACATATACGTTAGCATTATGCTGGGAAGCAACGCTCTTCATCCGACGCTTCATTCCCGCGGTAATCGCTAAGGAAATCAAGAAAGCAACAACGAAGGCTCCTATCACGCGAAAAATAATATCTTTAAAACCGATATGCCTCTCTACTGGACCTGGCTCCGTATAAACGATATGGTCTACCGGACTTCCGTCTCTTTCCTGCAAGAAATAATTATACGCGGTATTAATAAAACACTTAAAAGCGCCTGTGATATCACCATTCTGAAGATATGGAACCATCTCATCGCAGCAAAGATCAATACCATAATCGGTAAACGCTTTCGTTCCTTCTCCTGCAGTAGAAATCCAGAATTCGCCATCCTCCATATTTAATACAAGTTCAACGCCATCTGGTCCATAACCATTCTGCTCATAGAAAGCATCTGCATAAGCCTCTGCATTCTTTCCAAAGAAAGAATCCGTCGTATGAATAACCACATCTACGCCCAGCTCGTCACTTAATTCATCCAGAGTGTCACTAAACAACTCTGCATCTTCCTGGGAAAGCAAATGAGAATTATCTACCAGTCGCTGTCCTGCTGCAAAGGTAGAAACCGCAAAACAAAGAGTGATGGCCAAAACTGCTATAATAGCTAAAATTTTCTTTTTCATATGACCACCCTCCTATAAGAAGAACAGCAGTGCAAGCAGGATAGCTGAGAAAACAGCTCCTAAGATCACTGTCCATTTCAATCTGTATTTCCAAACTTTATTCTTATCAATCGGCAAGTTTCCGACCATCTTGCCGGTCTGTCCGTTCATTGCAAAGATATAATGCTCGCCGTTATACGTCGTATTCAGCATCCATACTGGATACATAGCATATTTTGACTCGCCGCGAGTCATTTCAACATTGCCTCCCTTTGGAGTCAGAGATGCATAACCACCAATCGTGTTCCGGAGAGCTTGGAACGTACTTTCCTTAACCCTCTGGTTCGCTCTCGGCATCGCATCGGCAGAAGTAACATCGTACTTATCAGCAAGATAACCCGACATATAAGCTGTCTGGAAATCAACCGCCTCAGAAAAATCAAAAGGCTCTAAAGATTCCATCAAGTCATCTGGCATCTTAGACGATCCATCCACCGGTACATTGGCGAAAGACATACTTCCTTCACGGTAAATGTCAAAATATTTGGTTTCTGTATATTGATTTTTCGTATCGCTCCAAGTCCGAACCTGAGTTCCGAGATACTGAACACAACCTTCGGTCTTTGCGTCGAACAACCAGTAAGGAACATACATTCCCTTAATTTCATCAATATGGGTTTTGTTTTTAAAAAGAGTTGGAAGGAGTTTTCTTCCAGAAATATGCTTCTCGTAAGCCGCCTTTGCCGCATTTTTATCCAGTTTGAAAGGAATAATGTAATCTGGCTTTAAATCTCCGGAAAACTGTCCCATTAAAACAATTGGATTGCCGCAGAACGGACAGCTGGTAGAGCCCAGGTTTTCGTCGCCAATAATCTGGCCACCGCAGGATTTACATACATAAACACGCATGCCTTCGGTTTCACCTTCCTGCCAAACCTGTCCTGGAGTTTCCCATTTCAGTTCTTCCGAAGAGCTAAAGTTATCCAGACCTCTATCGAAATCTGCTAAAGCCGCTACATCAATTTCAGAATCGCAGTATGGGCATTTCATCATCTGGGTAGTACTGTCAAACGTCAGCGTTCCACCACAATGAGGGCATTTATACTCTTGAATATCTGCCATTATAAAATCTCCTGATTAGAGCAAATCTGCAGCAGTCCAAAAAAAGAACTGCTGCAGAACTTAAAATTTAACTACTGTAACTGATTTCCACAATTTGCGCAGAATCTAGCGCCTGGCTGTACTGGTTTTCCACAGTTCGGGCAGAATCCACCTGCCTGCTGTTCCGGTTTCTTTGTACCACAAGCAGAACAGAAATTGCCGTTATTTACCTGTCCACAGGTGCATGTCCATGATCCAGCTGCAGGAGCTGCTGCCTGCTGTGCTGCGCCTTGTGCGAAAAGATTAGAAACTGTATTTCCACCTGCATTCATAGCCATTCCAACACCAACAAATCCATTCATAGCTCCGCCTTCGTTGCCAGCTGCAGTTTCCAGAGCATTTGCTGTTGCACCAGCAATAACGCCAGCTGCAAGATTTGGATTGGAAAGAGCTGCACCACGCTGGGTCTGTTTGATAAGTTCCTGATCCTCTTCTGGAAGAGTTACGCTGCCTAATGCAACAGAAACCACCTGTAAACCTCTGAGTTCTGCCCACTGGTTGGACAGCTGCTGGTTCATAGCTGCTTCTAATTCTTTATTATGTGTTACGATTTCATTTGGACGCATCTGTAAAGCAGAAAGCTGGCCAAATGCTGGCTGAAGAGCGCTGATGAATTCTGTTTTCAGCTGTTCTTCAATTTCACTTCTCATATATCTATCAGATACGTTACCAGCTACGTTTGTGTAGAATCTGATAGGGTCTGCAATCTTGTAAGAGTAAACACCTGAGCAACGGATAGAAACATCAATATCTAAGCCGATTTTGTTGTCAACTACTCTGAAAGGAATTGGGTTCGGTGTGCCGAACTTGTTGTCGATCAATTCCTTCGTGTTGAAATAATAAACTCTCTGATCATGTCCGGTATCTCCACCATAACCAATACGTTTTCCCATTAACTGGAACGTCTGTTTAATAGCTTCTCCTAAGCTTCCTGTGAAAAGGCTTGGCTCGGAAGAAGTATCATATGTAAATTCACCAGGTTCTGCACAGATTTCAACAACCTTGCCCTGATCAACGATAATCATACACTGACCATCTGCTACAACGATACCAGAACCGTTAGAAATGATATTGTCATTACCTCTTTTATTCGAAGAACGGTTTCCGATCATTTTTTCGCCCTTAACCATAAGAGTTTCTTTATCCATAGCCTCACACATAAACCAATCTTTCCATGTGTCCGCTAAAGCACCACCTGCTGCACCTAATGCTGCACCAATAAGTCCCATAATTTTCTCCTTTCGACTATTATTATCGGTCTATCACTTTAACAATTTAGTGTACGACTATGATACACTTTTTTTCTTGTTTTTTCAACCTTATTCATATATGATTTATCTAGTGATTTTATGCGTTCACGCCTTTTTTGGTGTGCATTTCATGAAAAAAGCTAGAAGGAGGATTCGAAAATGGAAAACATCGTAATTCCAACAGAAGAAGAAATCCTTACACTGTTTGAAGCAAAAAAATATGCAAAAATCAGGGAACTTTTCATCGAAATGAATCCAGCCGATATTGCGGCATTATTGAACGATTTTCCTAAAGATAAATCCCCTGTAGTGTTCCGATTACTTCCGAAAGAATTGGCGGCCGATACG
>JAKSRL010000098.1 GCA_024403635.1 Lachnospiraceae bacterium
GGATCTGGCTTCGGGAAAAGTAATGAACCGTTTAATTCAGGGCGATGTAGGTTCTGGAAAGACCATTGTTGCGTTATCGGCTCTTATGAATGCTGCTTTTTCTGGTTATCAGAGTGTTTTTATGGCGCCGACGGAAGTTTTGGCGCTTCAGCATTATGAAACTATTTCAAAATTATTAAAAGAGAATCATATAAATCTGAATGCTGCCTTACTGACTGGATCCATGACGGCTTTGGAAAAGAAGGTGGTATATAACGCCTTGATGGATGGTAAAATTGATATTTTAATCGGTACCCATGCCGTTTTCCAGGAAAAGGTAAAATATAAGAATCTGGGTTTAGTGGTAACTGATGAGCAGCACCGTTTTGGAATTAAACAAAGAGCAGCCTTAGCCTTAAAAGGAAACGAGCCTCATATGATTGTCATGAGTGCGACACCGATACCGCGTACTTTGGCATTGATTGTCTATGGAGATATGGATGTTTCTATAATTGATGAAGTCCCTGCAAGAAGAAAGCCGATTAAAAACGCAGTCGTTGATGAAACCTATCGAGACAATGCTTATAAATTTATTGAAAAAGAAGTTCGCCAGGGACATCAAGCTTATGTTATCTGCCCTATGGTAGAGTATTCGGAAGGTTTGGATGCAAATAACGTAACGGATTACAGCGAAATGCTGAAAGAGGTGTTGAGTGAAGACATTACCGTCGGAATGCTCCATGGTCAGATGAGCCCGACAAAAAAGAATGAAATAATGCAGAACTTTGCATCAGGAAATATTGATGTTCTGGTATCGACTACGGTTGTGGAAGTCGGTGTGGATGTTCCGAATGCCACGGTGATGATGGTTGAAGATGCCAACCGGTTTGGATTGGCCCAGCTTCACCAGTTACGTGGCCGTGTTGGAAGAGGGGATAGTCAAAGTTACTGTATTTTTGTGGCAAATAATAAATCAGAAACCGCCATGGAACGGCTGGAAGTCTTAAAATCATCCAATAACGGGTTTGAAATTGCAGAGAAGGATCTTTCCTTCCGCGGACCAGGGGAATTTATGGGAATCCGTCAGAGCGGTGTGCTTTCTTTTAAGAATTTTGATATTTACCGGGATGCAGATATTGCAAAGAAGGCATTAAAAACGGTGGAAGAAATTATTGAGGGAAAACGAGCCATAACGGAGGCGGAAATGAATCGGTTAAAAGACAATTGTTCCGTACTCAAAGGTGGAATCCTCCTTTAATTTGTGGTAGACTATAAATAATTAGAAATGGGAAGGTTTTAATATGAATATAGTTGTTTTATGTGGTGGAATCAGTACAGAACGTGAGATCTCGTTAAGGACTTCTACGAAGGTTTCCAACGCATTAAGAAGTATAGGACATCATGTTGTTATGATTGACATTTTTTTCGGAGAGGAAGAGATGCCATCATTTGACAATTCTATAGATTTTTCACAGAAAGCTGACGAATATAGAGCAAAAGACAATCTGATAACAGACGAATTAATTGAAAAGACAGGTCTGTTTGGCAAGAATGTTTTGGAAATCTGCAAAAAATCAGACATTGTGTTTATTGGACTTCATGGTAAAAATGGCGAAGACGGAAAGGTTCAGGCTGCCTTTGATAAAGAAGGTATTAAATATACTGGATCGGATTCGAAAAGCAGTGCTATTGCCATGAGCAAAGCGGAGACGAAAGCGGTTGTCGCTCCTCATATTCTTATGCCGAAAGGTATCGTTTTGAATAAAGGGGATAAAGAGTACATAATAAAGGCTCCTTGCGTTATTAAGCCTAGTAACGGTGGCTCCAGTCTGGGCGTTATGATTGTAAAGACAGAGGAAGAGTTTGGTAAGGCTTTAGAGGAAGACTTTAAATTCGATGATACGGTTCTTGTAGAAGAATTTATCGAAGGAAGAGAATTGACTCAGGCGGTTATTGATGGCGTGGCTTATCCACCGGTAGAAATATGTCCGGATGAAGACGAATGGTATGATTACATCAATAAGTATAATGGTAAAACAACGGAAATTTGTCCGGCTCAGATTCCAGAAAGCGTTCTTGCAGAAATGTCGGAAAAATCTGTTAAATTCGGTAATCTGGTAGGATTAAGCGTGTACTATAGAATTGACTATTTATTGACAAAAGATGGAACATTATACGCTTTAGAGGCTAATTCCTTACCAGGAATGACGGATACCTCCCTGGTCCCTCAGGAAGCAGCGGCTGTTGGAATCAATTATCCGGATCTTTGTGAGAAAATTATTGAAATATCGTTAAGAAAGTACAATTAAAATGAGAAATATAACCTTAAGAAAAATCCAAAAAGTAACTAGAGGCAGACTGTTTAATGCAGAGTCTGTTATGGATATAGAAATCACTGGCATCATTTCTGATAGCCGAAGAGCAAAAGATGGTTGTCTGTTTATTTGCATCAAGGGTGAAAAAGTTGATGGACATGATTTTGCAGAAGGTGTAATCGATAACGGCGCCATTGCGGTTATTGCGGAAAAGGAAATGCCTGGATTTACCGGACCTTATCTTTTAGTAGATTCTACCTTTGAAGCTACAAAGGTCATTGCAGAATTATATCGTTCTACTTTATCTACAAAATTCATCGGTATTACGGGAAGTGTTGGTAAAACCAGTACGAAAGAATTTATTGCGACAGTATTAAGCAGAGGATATAAGGTTCATAAGACAAAAGGAAACCTGAATAATGAATGGGGCGTTCCTTTTACAATTTTTGATATTAAAGAAGATACGGAAATCGCAGTCATTGAAATGGGCATTAATCATTTTGGCGAGATGGAGCGTCTTGCAAAGATGGTTCGTCCAGATGCGGTTGTTATGACGAATATTGGTCAGAGCCATTTGGAATATTTAGGAAGTAGAGATGGTATCCTAAGAGCAAAAGCTGAGATTTTCACCTACCTTGCTCAGGATGGACAAGTATTCCTCAATGGTGATGATGATAAATTGAATCAGATTTCTAATGTGAATGGCATTAAACCGAAATTCTATGGTCTCGATGGTTCCTGTGACGTTTCTGCAGTAAACATTGTATCAAAAGGACTGAAAGGAAGTTCTTTCGATATTATTTTAAGAGATGGTGACGGTCGTATGTCTATGCGAGTAAATATGCCTGTTCCTGGCCGCATGATGATTTATAACGCCTTAGCTGCTTATTTGGTTGGTGTTAATATGGGAATTTCCCCACTCCAGATTAAGTATGCTTTAGAAGATGTTTCTTCTTTGGCTGGAAGAAATAATATTATTTCTACAGAGAAATATATAATTCTTGATGATTGTTATAATGCAGCACCGGCTTCTATGAAGTCTTCCATTGATGTTTTAAAAGAAACGGAAGGCCGTAAAGTTGCTATTTTAGGCGATATGTTTGAGTTAGGTGATGATACAGAACAATTCCATTATGACATTGGCAAATATGCTGCCGATGCAGGGATTGATCTTATTATCTGTGTTGGAGATTTTAGCAATAAAACTTATTTAGGCGCTAAAATGAATACCGATAATCAGGTGGAATATTACACTTCAGTAGAGGATTGTATTACTTACCTTCCAGATCTTTTATCCAAAGACGATAATATTCTGGTAAAGGCTTCCAATCGGATGCATTTTTCTGATATTGTAAGTTTTCTCCAATCATGAAAATAATTACCAAGGCAGTAAAAGAGATACCAGATTATAACATTGAGAGCATAGCTCCGAAAGGAGATGTGCTTCTTTTTGATATTGAAACGACAGGATTAAAAAAAGAAACGACACAGGTTTATTTGATTGGCTGCAGTTATTATGAAAATGATTGTTGGATAATCCGGCAATATCTTGCAGAAAGCGCTATAGATGAGGCAGAAGTTATTGAGAGTTTTTTAGATCTTGCTTCAAACTATAAAGTGCTAGTTCATTTTAATGGCGATGGATTTGATATTCCCTATATGAAGTATAAGGTGGAGTATTACGGCTTTTCTTTTAATTTCGATGATTTAATCAGCTTTGATATCTATAAGCAGGCGAAAAGATTAAAAAAATTTCTGAATATGCAGAAAATGGGTCAAAAGGCTATTGAAATTTTCCTTGGAATCGAAAGAGATGACCAGTTAAATGGTGGCCTCTTAATCCCTTATTTTTACGAATATGAGAAAACTGGTGAAAAGGAATTAGAAGATCTGCTTCTTCTCCATAATTTTGATGATATTCAGGGGATGTTTAAAATATTAGCTATTTTAAAGTATGCGGATGTTCTGAGTGGTAATTTTGAATTTGAATCTTATGAAGAATGTCAGGGCTTTGCGATTTTTAATTATCGTTTAAACAATCCGGTTCCCGTTCGCTACTTGAAAGAATTGGATAATTTCGATGTAATCTGCTTAGAAGGGAATCTTCTTCAGATAAACCGTAAATTGTATTCGGGGGAAGCGAAGTACTTTTTCCCGGATGTTGAAAATTATTATTATCTTCCGGAAGAAGACCGAGTTATTCATAAAGACGTTGCAATGTTTGTGGAGAAATGTCATAGAAAAAAAGCAACGAAAACGAATTGTTATATAAAGAAAGAGGGAGTCTTCCTGGCTCAGGAAAAAGACCTTTTTGAACCTTTCTATCATATTGATTGTGATAAAAAGAGAACCTATTTTGAATTATGTTCAGAAATTATACAAAATAAGGAATTGTTAAAATGCTACGCACTTGCTATAATAAATTGTTAAGAAATTGTTAAAAAAAGATTTCATTATTGTTTCAGGAGTATATCAATGGCCGTATTGACTTTCCGTGGTGGCGTTCACCCCGCAAGAAATAAAAAATTAACAGCCAGCAAACCGGCAAAAGATTATTATCCAAAAGGGGATCTTAGTTTCCCTTTGTTTTTGCACCATGGATTACATGCAAAGCCCGTTGTAAAGGGTGGAGAGTGGGTTAGTGCTGGTACTTTAATTGCCGAAGCGGAAGGTTACGTATCTGCTAATGTCCATTCCTCCGTTGCAGGAATCGTTAAATACGTTGATTTTGATACGATTGTAATAGAAAATATCGGTGAAAATCATGAGGAGCCTCGTGCTATCAATAAACCTTATGAAAAGTTATCGAAAAAAGAAATCATTAAAATCATCCGTGATGCAGGAATTGTTGGAATGGGTGGCGAGGAAGGATATCCGACTCATATAAAACTTTCTCCGGAAGACCCGGATAAGATTAGTTATGTCATTGTGAATGGTTGTGAATGTGAGCCTTATCTTACCTGCAATTACCGACGGCTCATCGAAGAACCGCAGAAAATTGTTATCGGATTAAAAATTGTTTTGAAGTTGTTCGACCATGCCATGGGTGTCATTGCAATTGAAGATGATAAGAAATCTGCGGTTATTAAGATTAAAAATTATATTTCAAAAGAACCGCGTATTCGTACGAAAATGCTTTATACGAAATATCCTCAAGGCGCAGAGCGGCAGTTGATTGATTCTTTGCTCAATATGCAGTTGAATTCAAGTAAGGATATTGCAGATAGCGGATGCATCGTTATAAATGTTGAAACGATATATGCTATTTATATGGCTGTGGTAGAAGGACGGCCGTTAATCAGCAGAATGGTTACAGTGGCGGGGGATGCCATAAAAGAACCAGGGAATTTCCGCGTTAACATTGGAACGAATGCGGCAGAATTAATTGAGGCAGCGGGAGGATTTGTTTGTCCTCCAGAAAAAATCATTTTTGGCGGACCGATGACCGGAGAAGCGGTTATGGACATTAATAAGCCGATAACAAAAGCAACGAATGCGATTATCTGCTTGAAAGAAGATCCGGTAATCCGAGTTCATCAGACCAACTGTATTCGTTGTGGTCGTTGTATGGAAGTATGCCCGAGTGGTCTGATTCCAACCAGATTGGCAGATTTTGCAGCATTAGGCAGAACGGATTTGTTTACTGCAAATGATGGAGCGGAATGCATAAAATGTGGCTCCTGTTCCTATATCTGTCCGGCGAAACGTAGTTTGGCAGAGTTAATTGTTTCCATGAAACAGATGATTTCAAATGAGTATCTATAGAAGAGGATAATAAGTTGGCTGAGAAAAAAAGTTTAAGATTATCATTCTTTCCTCATATAAGAGACAAAGCATCTACAACGAGGATTATGCTGGATGTTATTATTTCCTTACTTCCAGCGACAGTTTTCGGTGTGTTTAATTTTGGGATTAATTCCTTATTGCTTATTCTGGTTTCCATCGCTACTTGTATAGTTTTGGAATTCTTATGGTGTCTGGGAACTCGTTCCAGAAAAACCTTACGGGATCTTAGTGCCGTAGTTACTGGACTGATTTTGGCCTTGAATTTACCATCCACGACGCCTTTATGGATGGCTGCGTTTGGAGCAGCTTTTGCTATCATTGTTGTAAAACTTCTATTTGGAGGTTTGGGTCAGAATTTCATGAATCCAGCAGCGGCAGCGAAATGTTTCCTGCTCATT
>JAKSRL010000099.1 GCA_024403635.1 Lachnospiraceae bacterium
CAATAATCATAACAATTACAACGATAACCAGCAAAACTGGAAAAATTACTTTCTTCTTCATTCTTAATACCTCCGCATTAAATTCAAATTTATTATCCCTGCAAATTCCAATTTAATCGGTTATTGATGCACCGATAATTACAATAATGCCTGTAGTTTTATCGTATGCAGACCAAAGCCCGGTACCCCACCATTCTTTACCGTCATCAAAATAATCAGAAAAATCATCATTCCATCTGTAAACCTCTGTGTCCTGTTTATTGGGAAACAGTATATCATTAAACTCAACAAAATCTCTGGTTAAGTATGGAACAGCATACGTCGGTTCAAGAAACGCATACCAGTATGGAATGATATCCGGAATATCATATCCTCGGTTTACTTTTAGTCTATTGTTGTAGTAGTCATCATCCGGAAGTTTTAAAAGTTCATCTATGTCACATAATGTAGCTTCCATTTTCTCCGTTATAACATCATAATCACAATCATTTCTTCTGTTTATGATCTCAAATGCTTTTATTACTGCGTTTATATGAGTCTCTATACCTGTATATGTGTCAACATAAAGAATGACATAATCCAATGCCAGTCTGGAATATTTGTTTTTCAACAGCTCATATATTATATGATTGCTGAGTTCTTTCATTTTTCTCCCACTATTTCAACTTTTTATCGTGCACCTGAACACCAAGCACTGTAAGCTCTTGACGCAAGTTCCTCTTCACTAAGATTCTTATAATCTTCAATTGAGTTTCCAATGAACGTTGTATAAAACCGTAGACATTCATATGTTTCTGTATCCGTCTCATAGAATTCGTCCACCGTCATGCGTATTGCTCCATCTTCCCAGAATATAAGACATCTATATTTCTCATCAGGATGATCTCCCCAAGGGAAACAATCTTTTCTTTTTTCCAATAAATCTATTACATCTTTTTTCTTTACTTCAAACCAGGTATCCATATGTACCTCCTGTTATAGCAAAAAATCCACTATTTTATTACTCAATCTGCTCTACAAACTGGGAGTTTTAATCTACCACTTTATATCGCAGCCGAATATAAGAATCCTGCAGCACATTACATTCCATTAATTCCAAAACGCCTACTTTCGTTAACTCGCCTACCGACTGAAGAGATTCGCCATCAATCAATGTCGGAGTTTCTTTTCCACCGATTAACACCGGAGCTGCAACGATATCCACATAATCAATCAGTTTATTGCGCAGAAACAACTCATTGACTGTACCGCCGGATTGAACCGTCAGACGTTCACAACCATATTCTTTTTTTAGCCGAATCAGCGCATTCGCCAGAGTTTCCCCATAAATAATATGCAGGTTCTCTTCTTCCACATGAAAGGCAGGATGTTCTGCATTTGAAGTAATCAGCACCAACTGTTGGGACCGGGCGCAAAAGTAACGGATGCCATGCTCTGTCAGATGATGGTTATCCAGCAGCACAAAAGACACTGGCGTTTTTGCAGGCATTTCCTTTGTGTTCACACCCATTTTGGCCTGTACTCTTCCGGTATTGAAGGACCAAAGGTCGGTCGTCTGCTCAATCTCATAATATTGATGCAGTCCCTCCTGAACACCTGCTATATTTGGCAAATCTTTATCGAAATCCAATTCATCCGTAGCGCCTGTACTGATTTTTCCATCCACGGACATCAACATAAATAAAGTCGTTATCGGTCGATTCATTCTTCTAATTCCTCAACTTTTTTCATCAAACGAAACGTTTGTTTCACGCATTATAGTACATATCGTAAACAACATATCCGCCTTTCCCTTCCAGGGAACCTGGATAGGTTTCCATGCACATCTGGCATCTCGGCTCCGTTATTGGATATCCGCTGACCGGATAAATACCATATTCGGAAGACGTTCTGAAACCAACGGTATTGTAAAAGCGGAAATTCCCTTCTACCGTAATACCTTTAAAGCCCAGTTCTTTGACCTTTTCAATGCCAAGCTTAATCATTGCTGATCCGATTCCTTGACGCAGGTGGTCTGCGTGGACCGATACCGGCGCCAGCATTACGATATCCGTATCTTTAGCTCCGCCATGTCCACCCTCCGCCGTCTCTGACAATGGGAAATGAGAAAAGAGGAAATGTCCGACGATTTCGCCCTCCAATTCTGCTACAAAAGCGAGCTCTGGAATGTAATACTCCGAATCACGGATTTCCTCAATCAGTGCAACAATATCTGTGCCATCCGAATAATCCGTTCCCTCTTTAAAAGAGCGAAGCACCAACGATACGATATCTTTATAATCTTTATGGGTCTCTGGTCGAATCGTTATTTGTTTCCTATTCGTTGTCATTATGTCGTCACCTCGCAAGTTAAGAATATGTTCCTTTGGTTTCATTATAAAGGAGTTTCGAAAAATGTGCGACTGCGTTTTTCCGTTCGATAAAAAACAGCCCTGAAAAGAAAGTTCTTTCCAGGGCTTGTTGTTTTTTTCGCGTTGCTTAATTCGCAATGGTTGGTTTTGCGTTGCTTAAATTCGCAACTTCTTTCTTTTCTCACGAAACATCCACTTTACTGCAGTTCTAATTTCTTATATTTCTCATATTTCAGCTTCGCTGCTTCTTCGGCTTCACCGAACAGTTTTTCTGCTCTCTCCGGGAAGGTTCCCTTCAAGGATGCATAACGAACTTCTCCACTTAAGAAGTCCTGATAGGAAAGCGTTGGCTGCGCGCTGTCTACTTTCATTGGATGCTCCAGACGTGGGTCATAATGATACAGATTGAAATATCCACTCTGAACTGCCTTCTTCATCTCCTGCTGTACGGAGCACATTCCAGATTTAATGCCATGAGCAGTACATGGAGTGTAAGCAACAATTACAGATGGTCCATCATATTCTTCTGCTTCTTTCAATACTTTAATCAGTTGGTTTGGATTCGCACCCATAGCAACTTGAGCCACATATACATTTCCATAGCTCATCATGATAGCACCTAAGTCCTTCTTTCCGGTACCTTTCCCTGCTGATGCAAACTGAGCAACAGCACCAAGTGGAGTCGCCTTGGAACTCTGACCACCAGTGTTGGAATATACTTCCGTGTCGATTACGAAACAGTTAATATTCAGACCAGTTGCAATTACATGGTCTAATCCACCATATCCGATATCGTATGCCCAGCCATCGCCACCAAACATCCAGAAGGTCTTCTTTGCCATGTAGTCTTTATTTTCATAAATCTCATCGATAAGAGCATTGCCTTTTCCGGTCTCTTTTTCCAGAAGAGTGATTAGAGCATCTGCTGAGGTTCTGGATTCTTCAAAGCTGTCAAAGGCTTCGATGAACTTGACGCAAGCTTCTTTCAGTTCGCCCTCGCAGCTTTCCAGCAGCTGATTAATTCTTGCTTTCTGAGCGTCTCTCTGCTGAGAAACGGATAAATACATTCCCAGCGTAAGCTCTGCATTGTTCTCAAATAAGCTGTTGGTCCAAGCCGGGCCACGGCCATCTTTATTTACGGTGTAAGGAATCTGCGGCATCGGAGCGCCCCAAGCCTGAGAGCATCCAGTTCCGTTTGCCCAATAAATACGATCGCCAAACAGCTGAGTTAACAATTTCGCATAAGGAGTCTCTCCACAACCTGCACAAGCTGCTGAGAATTCTACCAGAGGCTGCTTAAACTGGCTGCCTTTGATGGAATACTGGTTAAATACATCACCTTTATCCGAAAGATGAAGACCATACTCCCATGTCACTTTATCTTCTTCCTTAAGATTTGCAGGCTCCATCGTGAGCGCGCCTTCCTTCGGACATACGCTGGCGCAACTTCCACAACCCGTGCAATCGTAAGTTGAAACTTTAACAGTAAAATAAAATCCATCGGCTCCCTTCGCTGGTACTACAGAGTATCCTTCTGGAGCATTCTTTACTTCCTCTTCATTTAAGAGGTATGGACGGATGGCAGCATGCGGACAAACAAAGGAACACAGATTGCACTGAAGGCATTTTTGTGCATCCCACGTCGGTACATGTACTGCGATTCCTCTCTTCTCATAAGCGGTAAGACCGAATTCGATAACACCATCCTCACGGCCAACGAACGTGCTGACTGGAATATCGTCACCTTTCTGGCGGTTTACCGGGAAGAGAATTTTTCTTACTACTTCCGGAAGATTGGACTCGTCCGGAGCAGGATCATCTTCTGCGTTCCTCCAGGAAGCTGGAATTTCTACTCGATGAAGTGCGTTTGCTCCAGCATCGATAGCGTCAATATTTTTTTGAATTACTTCTTCGCCTTTTGCGGAATAAGTAGCCCTGGCCGCTTTTTTCATTTCACCTAACGCTTCCTCTAACGGAATCAAATTCGTCAAAGCGAAAAATGCAGCCTGAAGAACGGTATTGGTATGGCTTCCCAAACCTAATTCATCCGCAATTTTCGTCGCGTTAATGGTATAAAACTTAATATCATTCTGAGCAAGAAGTCTTCTCGCTTTTCCAGGAATGATGGTTTCCAGCTCTTTGTCCGGCAGATCACAGTTCAGCAGGAAAATTCCTCCCGGCTTGATTTCATCTACGATATCAAACTGGCTGATAAAACTCTGATTATGGCATGCCACAAAGTCTGCAGATTTTACATAGTAAGAACCACGAATCGGTTCTGGTGAAAACTTCAGGTGAGACTTGGTAACACCGAAAGATTTCTTTGCGTCGTACTGGAAGTAGGCCTGAGAATACATATTGGCACAATCACCCAGAATCTGAACGGTATTATGGTTTGCACCGACAGTACCATCACCGCCAAGTCCCCAGAACTTAACCAACATAATGTTTCCCGGATTAAAACCATCCATCGTTGCATTTTCCAGACTTAAATGCGTAACATCATCGTTAATACCGATGGTGAAGCCATTCAGTGGATTCTCTGACGCAAGGTTATTAAATACCGCTGCAATCTGCGAAGGGTCGGTATCTTTGGAGCTCAGTCCATAGCGTCCGCCGATAACGGAAATCTTTCGGTCGCTTCCCATAAGTGCGGCACAAATATCCTGATAAAGAGGCTCTCCGGCTGCTCCCGGCTCTTTGGTACGGTCTAATACCGCAATACGCTCGGTGCTCTTTGGCAGAGTATCGAGAAAGTGTTGAATGGAAAACGGACGATATAAATGAACCTGTACATAACCTACCTTGCGGCCCAGGCTACGAAGCCAATCAACAACTTCGCATACCGTTCCGCTGACGCTACCCATAGCTACGATAATATCCGTAGCATCTGGATCGCCGTAGTAATTAAACAGTTCATAATTGCGTCCACAGATTTTATTTATGTCATGCAGATAACCTTCCACAATACCCGGAAGGTCGTCATAAAAATGATTTGCTGCTTCTCTGGTCTGGAAAAATACATCGTCGTTCTGAACCGTATTTCTTAGACGAGGATGCTCTGGATTTAACGCATATCTACGGAAACGTTTCAGAGCTTCTTTGTCTAAAAGGGCGGAAAGAGCCTTTTTGTCTGGGGCTTCAATTCTGCAAAGCTCATGGGAGGTACGGAATCCATCAAAGAAATGGATAAATGGCGTACTTCCCTTCAATGCGGAAAGATGAGCGACTGCTGCAATTTCTGCTGCTTCCTGAACACTGCCGGAGCTGAGCATCGCTACACCCGTCTGACGACAAGCCATAACGTCACTATGATCTCCGAAAATACTCATGCCATGAGTACCAACAGTTCTTGCTGCTACATGCAGCACTGCAGGAAGACGTTCTCCTACGATTCGATAAAGGGTAGGAATCATCAGCATTAAGCCCTGGCTGGAAGTATAAGTAACTGCAAGAGCACCGGTCTGGAGAGCACCATGAACCGCGCCGATAGCACCGGCCTCCGACTGCATCTCCACCAGTTTTACCTGCTGTCCAAACATATTCTTTCTGCCTTTTGAACTCCATGCATCCGTAGAGCCTGCCATAGGGGAAGACGGCGTAATCGGATAGATTGCCGCTATCTCAGAAAATTCATATGCAATATCCGCTGTGGCGGTATTACCATCCACAGTAATCATTTCTTTTGTCATTCTTTATCCCTCAACAAGTGTATAGGTCCATCCAAATGGATCTTCTTTTTTGCCCCACTGAATTGCTGTGAGTTCATCATAAAGTTTCTGTGTTAATTCGCCGATTTCTCCATTGTTAATGCAGAACATCTTGTCTTCAAAAGCAAGCCAGCCAACTGGAGAAACAACTGCTGCGGTTCCACATCCCCATACTTCTTCCAGGCTTCCGTTTTCTGCACATTCCATAACTTCATCGATACTGATCTTTCTTTCTTCTGCTTCAATGCCGATCTTTCGGAGAAGTTCTAAGATACTCTTACGGGTAATTCCTGGAAGGATGGAGCCATTCAGCTCCGGAGTAACAACTTTGCCGTTAATCTTGAACATGATGTTCATCGCGCCAACTTCCTCAATATAT